>NZ_JBBMRJ010000021.1:0-104879 GCF_037993085.1 Pseudomonas sp. YNh
TCTCGGTCGAGTCCGCCGACACCTTCAAGCGCCCGATCTATGCCGGTAACGCCATTGCCACCGTGCAATCGAGCGCTTCGATCAAGGTCATCACCGTGCGTACCACCGGCTTCGACCCGGTCGCTGCCGAAGGTGGCTCGGCTGCTGTTGAAGCGGTGAGTGCCGCGCACAACGCCGGTATCTCGGCCTTTGTCGGTGAAGAGCTGGCCAAGTCCGACCGCCCAGAGCTGACCGCTGCCAAGATCGTCGTTTCCGGCGGCCGCGGCATGGGCAACGGTGACAACTTCAAGCACCTGTACAGCCTGGCCGACAAGCTCGGCGCGGCCGTCGGCGCTTCGCGCGCTGCGGTCGACGCAGGCTTCGTGCCGAACGACATGCAGGTCGGCCAGACCGGCAAGATCGTTGCGCCACAGCTGTACATCGCCGTCGGTATCTCCGGCGCGATCCAGCACCTGGCCGGCATGAAAGACTCCAAAGTGATCGTTGCGATCAACAAGGACGAAGAGGCGCCGATCTTCCAGGTGGCCGACTACGGCCTGGTTGCCGACCTGTTCGAAGCGGTTCCGGAGCTGGAAAAGCTGGTCTGATCCGCCTGCTTCACTTATAAAGAACCCGGCCCTCGCATTGAGGGTCGGGTTTTTTTATGGGTTGAGGAGTGAGGGATGACGTTGCGCGGAACGGGCAGGGTGCTGGCATGCATGGTGGCGTTGGTGACGCCATTGGCCATGGCAGCAGGCAAGTGCGAGCGCCTGGTGGCAACCGGCAGCCCTGATGCTCCGCCTTATTCGTGGCAGGACCCGAAAGACCCGAAACACCTGATCGGCGCCAACGTCGACCTGCTGCGCCAGGTGGCTGGCGAGCTGGGGGTGAAGGTGGAGGTGCTAAGTGCTGGCCGTCGCGACCAGGCCCTGGAGGAAGTGCGCAGCGGGCGTATGGACCTGCTGCTCGATACGCCGATGCAGGTGGAACAACTGACCGCGCTGGACTACATCCACCCACCCCTTCAACTCAACGAATACCTGGTGTGGACACGCCACGATGCCACGCTGACCTTCGATGGCCCTGCGGACCTGGCCCAGTACCAGGGCAGCTTGTCCGAACGCGCGCGCCTGACCCCGGCCTTTACCGCGTTTGCCAAGGCCCAGCTGAAGCTGGTGCCAGCGCAGAACCTGACCCAGGCGTTCCAGAAACTGGTGCTTGGCCAGGTGGACTATGTGCTTGCTGGCCGCTATTCGGGCATGGCCATGGCCCAGAGCCTGGGCATGAACAATGACCTGATCGCCCGCGGCCTGCCGGTGGACCGGCCAGGCCTGTACCTGGCCCTGTCGCACAACTCGGCATGCAATGACAGCTGGTTGCGTGGGCAATTGGCAAAAAAACTGACAGAATTGCCGATCTCCGGTGCGTCCGAGGCGGTCCTGCAACGTAATGTCGAGCGCTGGAAAGCGCAGTTGCAGGTGCCGGCGGACGCCCCCAAACACTAGGAAGATTGCGTGAGAACCCAACCACTAATCCTTGCCTTGGCCGTGCTCGGCCTGGCTGGCTGCGCCAATGATCCGGCCCCTGACGAGCAGATGCGCATTTCCGAACAGGCACTGGAGCAGGCCAGGGCCGTAGGTGCCACCGAGCAGGTCGAAACGCTGCAGATGGCTGAAGACAAGCTGGCCCGGGCCAAGGCCAACATGCTGACCCAGGACTACCGTGATGCGCGCATGCGCGCCGAGCAGGCCGAGCTTGATGCCCGCCTGGCCGAGGCCCAGGTGCTGAACCAGAAAAGCGAAGAGCAACTGCAACTGCTGCAGTCGCGGGTCAAGCGCTTGCGCAAGCAACTGGAGGTGCAGCCATGATGCGCCGTACACCATTGGCCGCGCTGGCGTTGCTGGCGCTGGCAGCAGGCTTGCAAGGTTGTGCCAGCCAGCGCAGCTCTGCTGCGCTGGATGAAGCCAGTGCCACCTTCGCCAAGGTCAAGGATGATTCCGATGTGCTGCGCAGTGCGCCACGTGACGTGATCCGCGCAGGTGAGTCGCTGGCCCGTGCCGAGCGCCTGTCCAGCTATATCGGCACCGGTTCCGATGTGCGTCATTACGCTTACCTTAGCCAGCGCTACAGTGAAATTGCCAGTGAGCATGCCAAGCTGGCGCTGAACCAGGAGCGCCAGGCCAAGCTTGACCTCGAGCGTCAGCGCCTGCAATTGGCGTTGCGCGAGGCCAAGCTGGCCAGCGTGCAGCAGCAGGGCAAGTGGGTCGAGTCGCAGATCGCTGCGCTGGCTTCGGAGCAGACTGATCGTGGCCTGGTGATGACGCTGGGTGACGTGCTGTTTGATACTGGCCGTGCCGAGCTGAAGAATTCGGCCAGCCGTACCGTGCTCAAGCTGGTGCAGTTCCTTCAGCTCAACCCGCGGCGGGTAGTGCGTATCGAAGGTTATACCGACAGCACTGGCGCGGCCGAAGACAACCTGAAACTGTCCCGCGACCGGGCGCAGGCCGTGGCCGACATGCTGGTGGACCTTGGCATCGACGAAAAGCGCCTGCAGGTCGAGGGCTATGGCGACCAGTACCCGATCGAGGCCAACGCCTCTGAGCGGGGCAGGGCGCAGAACCGCCGCGTGGAGATCGTGTTCTCCGACGACAAGGGCAGGCTCGCGCCTGCGCGCTGATCGCTGGCGTGCGGAGGACGGCACCGGCTTTGCCGGTGTTCACGGCTAAGGCCGCTCCCACAGGGTGGTGTCAAGCCCAGGACATGTGCAGAACCTGTAGGCGCGGCCTTGTGCCGCGAAAGGGCCGCAATGCGGCCCCGCTTTTTGTCGGCTTAGTCGTTTCGATAGCTATCACGCTATTGTATTGTCGACTATGTTGCATTCTGTCCCAGTACACTTTGTAACTGTTACGGTATCCTCTACCGTCACTGAGCCGTACAAGAACAACGAGCCGCCGCCATGACCAACCTGCTGCTGTACCAGCGTATCGCCCAGCAACTGGCCGATGACATCCGTCGTGGTGTCTACCAGCCAGGCGAGCGGGTACCCTCCGTGCGCAAGATGAGTGCCCAGCTCAATGTCAGCCATGCCACGGTGCTGCAGGCCTATGCCAACCTCGAAGACCAAGGGTTGATCCGCGCGCGGCCACAATCTGGCTACTACGTGCACCAGACGCCGGCCCTGACCGCGCAAACCCCGGACATTGCCCGGGTGGAGCGCCCGGGCCTGGTCACCCGTGCCAGCATCATCCAGCAAGTGCTGACCGAGGCGCGCCGTGATGGCGTGTTCCCGTTCGGCGCTGCGGTGCCGCATGTCGACTACCTGCCAGTGCGTGCCCTGCATCAGCAAATTGCCAAGGTCACCCGCTTTCACAGTCCGCGCGCCTTCAGTTACATGTTCAGCCCCGGTTTCGAGCCGCTGCGCCGGCAGATCGCCATTCGCATGCGCGATGCCGGCGTGCTGGTCGACCCGCGTGAAGTGATCGTGACCCATGGCTGTGTCGATGCCCTGCAAATGTCCCTGCGCGTTTTGACCCGCCCGGGCGATCTGATCGCTGCCGAGTCGCCGACCTATTACGGGTTGCTGCAACTGGCCGATTTGCTGGGCCTGAAAGTGATCGAAATCCCCAGCGATCCATCCACGGGTATCAGCCTTGAAGCCTTGCAGCTGGCGGCTAACCAGTGGTCGATCAAGGCCCTCGTACTGACGGCGCGCCTGAGCAATCCGCTGGGTGGCACGGTCCCTGAGGAGCGGCAAAAGCAATTGCTGCGTCTGGCGTCAGACTTCGATATTCAGATTATCGAGGACGACATCTATGGCGAGTTGATGTTCGAGCAAGGCAAGACCAAGGCGCTGAAGGCATTCGACCGCCTGGACCGGGTGATCTACTGTTCAAGCTTCTCCAAGACCCTGTCCCCTGGTGTGCGCGTTGGCTGGATGATCGCCGGGCGCTATCAGGACGAAATTCAGCGCCTGCAGACCTTCACCACCCATTCGGCCTGTAGCGTGACGCAGATGGGGGTGGCGGCCTACCTGGAAAATGGCGGTTACGACCGGCACCTGCGCTACATCCGCCAGGAGTATCGCAAGAACCTCAGTGCCTACCAGTTGGCGGTGCAGCAGCACTTCCCCGAGGGTACCCAGATGACCCGGCCCACGGGCGGTTTCATCCTCTGGATAAGCCTGCCCGGGCGGGTCAATACCCAGGAGCTGCATGTGCGGGCGCTGGAGCAAGGCATCAGTATCGCGCCGGGGTTAATATTCAGTAACACAGAACAGTTCAACCACTGCATCCGCCTTAATTGTGGCATCCCGTGGAACAAAGAGGCCGAGCGGGCAGTGATTACGCTGGGTTTGCTGGCTCAGCAGTTGTGCAGGGAGCCTGCGCTCACACTTTTGTAAGGCTTGCCAGCCGCCCGTGGAACATGGAGCATACGCACCTTTCTTGCCAGTCTGTCCATTTGCCATGAAAGCTTTGCGCCGTTTTGCCTTGATCTTGTGCCTAGCACCGTTCTGCTACCTGGGCAGCCCAGCGTTGGCTGCGCAGCCGGCAAGCCAGGTGCAGGCAGCCCAGGGCAAAAATGTGCAAAAAAAGGCGCCAGCCAAGCCTGCGCAGAAGCAGGTGGTGAAGAAGGCTGGCAACAGCAAGGCCAAGGCGCACAAGCCGGTCAGCAAAGCGGTCGCCAAACCATTGCCCAAGGCAAAGCTGGACCTCAGCCTGCCTGTCGATATGGTCGACAACCTGGAGCCGAATGTGGGTACCCCGTCGCCCATCCAGCGGCGCAAACCTTTGCTGCCGCCCATGTTTACCGAAAAGCCGGAAACCAGCGACAGCCCGTTCCAGCTCAATGGCCGCTTGATCAATAACGAAATGCAGCTGCAGTTGCGTAATGACAGCCGTCATGACGTGGAAGGGGCAGCCATCGATTTCGAGTATCGCCAGTAGCCGGGAACTGACTGCCGGGTCACGGCAAATTTCATCGTGCCAGTAATTTCAAACGCCTGTTTGAGCGGTTACTATCCAGGGACGTTCGTCCCGTTTTGTTCCAGGGAGTCCTGATTTTGGTGAATAACCATGAATTGCCGTGAGGGCTGTGGTGCCTGCTGCATCGCCCCGTCCATCACTTCTGCGATGCCGCGCATGCCCAATGGCAAGCCGGCTGGCGAGCGCTGCCTGCACCTGACGGCTGCCAACCTCTGCGACCTGTTCGGCAAGCCCGAGCGGCCGGCGGTATGTGGCGGCTTCAAGGCAGATGTCGAGGTGTGCGGCAGTGATCGTGACGAGGCAATCAGGATTCTTGGCTGGTGGGAACAGATGACGGCGGCGTGACAGGCTGGATCTTCGACAACAAGGATAAACATGATGAGATCGTTCAAGCGTATTGCACTGCTGTGTGGCGTGGGTGTTCTGCTGTCGCCTGCGGCCTGGGCCGAAAACTGGCAGGTGGCCAAGGACGAGGAGGGGATCAAGATATCCCTCAGCGAAGTGGCTGGTTCCAAGTACAAGGCCTATCAGGGCGTCACCGTGATCAAGGCACCGCTGGCCAAGGTGCAGGCGTTGCAGGAAGACGCGGTCGGGGCCTGTGCATGGATTCATGAGTGCAAGTCGCAGAAGCTGCTCAAGCATGAGGGTGACCAGAGCTGGACCTACACCCAGTTCAATACGCCATGGCCGGTGACGCCGCGTGATTCGATCTTGCGTGTGACGACTGTCAAGGGGGCGGACGGCAGCCTGGTGCGGAACCTGAAGGAAGAACCGACCTATCTACCGGAAGAGAAGGGCTTTGTGCGGGTAGCCAAGGTTGAGGGCTTCTGGAAGCTGGTGCCCAAGGGCGACAGTACGGAAGTGACCTACCAGGTGCACACCGAGCCGGGTGGTAGCGTGCCGGCGATGGTGGCCAACAAGTTCGTGGTGGATGCGCCGTTCAATACCCTGAAAGGGCTGCGCGAGCGGGCTGAGAAAAACTGAGGTTTAACGCGTGGCTCCCGCAAGGGTCGAGCTGCGGCCATCAGGACCTGGAATAAAAAAAGGCTGCCCAAGGGCAGCCTTTTTGCGTTCGGCTAAAAAGCTTACTTGCGGTCTTTCAGTGCAGTGATGTCGCGTTTTTGCTCGCCGGTGTACAGCTGGCGCGGACGGCCGATCTTGTACGGGCTGGAGAGCATTTCTTTCCAGTGCGAGATCCAGCCCACGGTACGTGCCAGGGCGAAGATCACGGTGAACATGCTGGTCGGAATGCCGATTGCCTTGAGGATGATCCCCGAGTAGAAGTCGACGTTCGGGTACAGCGAGCGCTCGATGAAGTACGGATCGGTCAGGGCGATCTCTTCGAGGCGCATGGCCAGTTCCAGCTGCGGGTCGTTCTTGATGCCCAGCTCGCGCAGGACTTCGTCGCAGGTCTGCTTCATCACGGTGGCGCGCGGGTCGCGGTTCTTGTACACGCGGTGACCGAAGCCCATCAGCTTGAACGGGTCATTCTTGTCCTTGGCCTTGGCGATGAAGGTGTCGATGTTCGAGACATCGCCGATTTCATCGAGCATGGTCAGGACGGCTTCGTTCGCACCGCCGTGGGCCGGGCCCCAGAGTGCGGCGATACCGGCAGCGATACAGGCGAACGGGTTGGCACCCGACGAGCCGGCCAGGCGGACGGTGGAAGTGGAGGCGTTCTGCTCGTGGTCGGCGTGGAGGATGAAGATCCGGTCCATTGCCTTGGCCAGCACCGGGCTGATCGGTTTGATCTCGCAGGGGGTGTTGAACATCATGTGCAGGAAGTTTTCCGCGTACGACAGGTCGTTGCGCGGGTACATCATCGGCTGGCCCATGGAGTACTTGTAAACCATCGCGGCCAGGGTCGGCATCTTGGCGACCAGGCGTACCGCGGAGATTTCGCGGTGTTGCGGGTTATTGATATCCAGGGAGTCGTGATAGAACGCCGACAGGGCGCCGACCACGCCGCACATCACCGCCATTGGGTGAGCGTCGCGGCGGAAGCCGTTGAAGAAAGACTTCAGCTGCTCGTGAACCATGGTGTGGTTCTTGACGGTGCTGACGAACTGGGCCTTCTGCTCGGCATTCGGCAGTTCGCCGTTGAGCAGCAGGTAGCAGGTTTCGAGGTAGTCGGATTGCTCGGCGAGTTGCTCGATCGGGTAGCCGCGGTGCAGCAGGATACCTTTGTCGCCGTCAATGTAGGTGATCTTCGACTCGCACGAGGCAGTCGCCATGAAACCAGGGTCGAAGGTGAAGTGACCAGTGGCCCCCAACCCGCGGACGTCGATTACATCAGGACCAACGGTGCCGGTTAAAATGGGCAGCTCGACGGGGGCAGCGCCCTCGATGACCAACTGCGCTTTTTTGTCAGCCATGTGGCCTCCTATTAATGCTAGAAATCATCAGACAGACCCCCCACGCAGGGCCCGCACCACTATAGAGGGATAAATTCAGATGTCAATTTGCCTAAAGGCTTGTTGAAACAGGCATTCAAGCCTGATTTTTCCCGAAATTCTCGCCCATTTACGCCTTTTGTTCGTTAAAGGCAATGCGCTATTTGGGCTACCCCGTCACGTTGTCATAAGCAGCCTAACTGTCTATACTCGGCACCCGACCGCCAGGGGCTTGCAAGCCCGAACTGCTGGGGGTCGCCGTTCCCTGGGTGGTGGGTACCTGACCAGTACACTTACCAACAACTTTGCCCTGATTCGCTAGGGGCTCTTCAGTGTGAAAAAAGCCGTGAAAAGCCAACGACCTGTAAACCTAGACCTAAGGACCATCAAGCTCCCTGTCACTGCGTACACGTCCATCCTGCACCGTATCTCCGGCGTCATCCTGTTCATCGGCCTTGCCATCATGCTTTATGCACTGGGCAAATCGCTGGGTTCCGAGGAAGGCTTCGGTGAGGTGAAGGCGTGTCTGACCAGCCCGCTGGCCAAGTTCGTGACCTGGGGCCTGCTGTCCGCCCTGCTTTATCACCTCGTGGCAGGTGTTCGTCACCTGATCATGGACATGGGCATCGGTGAGACGCTGGAAGGCGGCAAGCTGGGCTCGAAAATCGTGATCGTCATCTCCGTGGTGCTGATCGTTCTGGTGGGAGTTTGGGTATGGTAACCAATGTCACGAACCTGTCGCGTTCGGGCCTCTATGACTGGATGGCGCAGCGCGTTTCTGCGGTCGTTCTCGCGGCTTACTTCCTCTTCCTGATCGGCTACGTGATCGCCCACCCAGGCATCGACTACACCCAGTGGCATGGTCTGTTCTCCAACAACGCGATGCGGATCTTCAGTCTGCTGGCCCTCGTTGCCCTGGGCGCTCACGCCTGGGTCGGCATGTGGACCATTGCAACCGACTACCTGACGCCTATGTCGTTCGGCAAGTCGGCAACTGCGATTCGTTTCCTGTTCCAGGCGGTATGCGGCGTTGCGATGTTCGCTTACTTCGTCTGGGGTGTGCAGATTCTCTGGGGTATCTGATCCATGGCTAGCATTCCAACCATTTCCTTCGACGCCATCATCATCGGTGGCGGCGGCGCCGGCATGCGCGCAGCGCTGCAACTGGCTCAAGGCGGCCACAAGACTGCCGTAGTCACCAAGGTCTTCCCGACCCGTTCGCACACCGTATCCGCCCAGGGCGGCATCACCTGCGCCATCGCTTCGGCCGACCCGAACGACGACTGGCGCTGGCACATGTACGATACCGTCAAGGGTTCCGACTACATCGGTGACCAGGACGCTATCGAATACATGTGTCAGGAAGGCCCGGCTGCGGTCTTCGAGCTGGACCACATGGGCCTGCCGTTCTCGCGTACCGAAACCGGTCGCATCTACCAGCGTCCGTTCGGTGGCCAGTCCAAGGACTTCGGTAAAGGTGGCCAGGCCGCCCGTACCTGTGCCGCTTCCGACCGTACCGGTCACGCGCTGCTGCACACCCTGTACCAGGGCAACCTGAAAGCCGGTACCACCTTCCTCAACGAGTACTACGCCGTTGACCTGGTGAAGAACCAGGAAGGCGCCTTTGTCGGTGTGATCGCGATCTGCATCGAAACCGGCGAAACCATGTACATCAAGTCCAAGGCCACCGTTCTGGCCACTGGCGGTGCGGGCCGTATCTACTCCTCCACCACCAACGCCCTGATCAATACCGGTGACGGTATCGGCATGGCCCTGCGTGCCGGTGTACCGGTGCAGGACATCGAGATGTGGCAGTTCCACCCGACCGGCATCGCCGGCGCCGGTGTACTGGTCACCGAGGGTTGCCGCGGTGAAGGTGGTTACCTGATCAACGCCCACGGCGAGCGCTTCATGGAGCGTTACGCGCCGAACGCGAAAGACCTGGCCGGCCGTGACGTGGTTGCCCGTTCCATGGTCAAGGAAATCATCGCCGGCAACGGCGTGGGCCCGAACAAGGACCACGTACTGCTGAAGCTGGACCACCTGGGCGAGGAAGTGCTGCACAGCCGCCTGCCAGGTATCTGCGAACTGTCCAAGACCTTCGCCCACGTCGACCCGGTCGTCGCGCCGGTGCCGGTCGTTCCGACCTGCCACTACATGATGGGCGGCGTTGCCACCAACATTCATGGCCAGGCCATCACCATGGACGAAGAAGGCAAGGATCACATCATCCCTGGCCTGTTCGCCGTAGGTGAAGTGGCGTGCGTATCGGTTCACGGTGCCAACCGCCTGGGCGGCAACTCGCTGCTCGACCTGGTGGTATTCGGCCGTGCTGCCGGCCTGCACCTGGAGAAGGCGCTGAGCGACGGCATCGAGCATCTCGACGCCAGCGACACCGACATCGAAGTTGCCCTGAACCGCCTGAACAAGCTCAACGAGCGCTCCACTGGCGAAGACGTTGCCAGCCTCAAGCGCGAACTGCAGAGCTGCATGCAGAACTACTTCGGTGTATTCCGTACTGGCGAATACATGCAGAAGGGTATCGAGCAGCTGGCCGGCCTGCGTGACCGCATCGCCAACGTCAAGATCAACGACAAGTCCCAGGCCTTCAACACCGCGCGTATCGAAGCGCTGGAGCTGCAGAACCTGCTGGAAGTCGCCGAAGCTACCGCCATCGCGGCCGAAGCCCGTAAAGAGTCCCGCGGCGCTCACGCCCGTGAAGACTTCGAAGACCGTGACGACGAAAACTGGCTGTGCCACACCCTGTACTACCCGGGTGAGAAGCGCGTTGCCAAGCGTGGCGTCAACTTTGCGCCGAAGACCGTTCCGGCCTTCGAGCCAAAAATCCGGACTTACTAAGGGTGGCTGCTATGTTGAAAGTCGAAGTTTATCGTTACAACCCCGACACCGACTCGGCGCCCAAGATGGAGTCGTTCGACGTCGATACCGGCGGCAAGGACCTGATGGTTCTCGATGTATTGGCGCTGATCAAGGAAAAGGACGAGGGTTTCTCGTACCGTCGCTCCTGCCGTGAAGGCGTGTGCGGTTCCGATGGCATGAACATGAACGGCAAGAACGGCCTGGCCTGCATCACCCCGCTGTCGGGCGTGGTCAAGGGCAACAAGCTGGTTCTGCGCCCGCTGCCGGGCCTGCCGGTCATTCGTGACCTGGTCGTCGACATGAGCATCTTCTACAAGCAGTACGAGAAGGTGAAACCATTCCTGCAGAACGACACGCCGGCCCCGGCCATCGAGCGTCTGCAGTCGCCTGAAGAACGTGACAAGCTGGACGGCCTGTACGAGTGCATCCTGTGCGCTTGCTGCTCGACTTCCTGCCCGTCGTTCTGGTGGAACCCGGACAAGTTCCTGGGCCCTGCCGCACTGCTGCAGGCCTACCGCTTCCTGGCCGACAGCCGTGACACCAAGACTCAGGAGCGCCTGGCGTCCCTGGATGACCCGTTCAGCGTATTCCGCTGCCGCGGGATCATGAACTGCGTAAACGTTTGCCCGAAAGGTCTGAACCCGACCAAGGCAATCGGTCACGTACGTAACATGCTGCTGCAAAGCGGCACCTGATACAAAGTGTTGTAACTGCAGTAAGCCGAGGTGCGGGCGCTGAGCCCGCACTGAGGTAAAACCCGAACAAGGGCCCACAAAGCCCGCGTTCATACCTATGAAGATATGAGACCAGCAGGGGCTTTCCGGGCTGGTACCCGGAAAATCAGCAGGATCCAAGTGGCGTGGTTCAGTCGCTTTATTCGGACTTTTCCAGGTTTGCTGTGGCTCTCGCCGATCAGTCCCCTAATCGAGGGTGACCAAGCATGCAAGAAAGCGTGATGCAGCGCATGTGGGATAGCGCCCACCTTTCAGGTGGTAACGCTGCATATGTGGAAGAGCTCTACGAGCTCTACCTGCACGACCCTAACGCTGTGCCAGAAGAGTGGCGCACTTACTTCCAGAAGTTGCCAGCCGACGGCAGCACCGCTACTGATGTATCGCACTCGACAATCCGCGACCATTTCGTACTGCTGGCAAAGAACCAGCGCCGCGCCCAACCGGTATCCGCCGGGAGCGTGAGCAGTGAACACGAGAAGAAGCAGGTTGAAGTTCTGCGACTGATCCAGGCCTATCGTATGCGCGGCCATCAGGCTGCCAAGCTTGACCCGTTGGGGTTGTGGCAGCGTCCAGCGCCCGTAGACCTGTCGATCAATCACTACGGCTTGACCAATGCCGATCTTGATACGACCTTCCGTGCCGGCGACCTGTTCATCGGCAAAGAGGAGGCGAGCCTACGCGACATCTTCGATGCACTCCAGAAGACATATTGTCGCACCATTGGCGCCGAATTCACCCACATCGTCGATTCCGAGCAGCGCAGCTGGTTCCAGCAGCGTCTGGAAAGCGTGCGCGGTCGTCCGGAGTTTTCCGCTGACGTGCAGGCTCACCTGCTCGAGCGCGTGACTGCCGGTGAGGGCCTGGAAAAGTACCTGGGCACCAAGTACCCGGGCACCAAGCGCTTCGGCCTTGAAGGCGGCGAGAGCCTGATCCCGATGCTGGATGAAATGATCCAGCGTTCCGGTTCTTACGGCACCAAGGAAGTCGTGATCGGCATGGCCCACCGTGGCCGCCTGAACGTACTGGTGAACACCTTCGGCAAGAACCCGCGCGAGCTGTTCGACGAGTTCGAAGGCAAGAAGATGAACGAGCTGGGCTCCGGTGACGTGAAGTATCACCAGGGCTTCTCCTCGAACGTGATGACCACCGGTGGCGAAGTTCACCTGGCCATGGCGTTCAACCCGTCCCACCTGGAAATCGTCTCGCCAGTGGTTGAAGGTTCGGTGCGCGCCCGTCAGGACCGTCGCAACGACACCGTCGGCGACAAGGTGCTGCCGATCTCGATCCACGGCGACGCAGCATTCGCCGGCCAGGGCGTGGTCATGGAAACCTTCCAGATGTCGCAGACCCGCGGTTTCAAGACCGGCGGTACCGTGCACATCGTGATCAACAACCAGGTTGGTTTCACCATCAGCAACCCGCTGGACGCGCGCTCCACCGAGTACGCCACCGACGTTGCCAAGATGATCCAGGCGCCGATCCTGCACGTGAACGGCGATGACCCGGAAGCAGTGCTGTTCGTCACCCAGCTGGCCATCGATTACCGCATGCAGTTCAAGCGTGACGTGGTCATCGACCTGGTCTGCTACCGTCGTCGCGGCCACAACGAGGCTGACGAACCGAACGGCACCCAGCCGCTGATGTACCAGCAGATCAGCAAGCAGCGCACTACCCGTGAGCTGTATGCCGAGGCGCTGATCCAGGCCGGTCGTATCGACGCCGAGCGCGCTCAGGCCAAGATCGACGAGTACCGCAACGCGCTGGACAATGGCCTGCACGTTGTGAAAAGCCTGGTCAAGGAACCGAACCGCGAGCTGTTCGTCGACTGGCGTCCGTACCTGGGCCACGCCTGGACTGCGCGTCACGACACCCGCTTCGACCTCAAGACCCTGCAAGACCTGTCGGCCAAGCTGCTCGAACTGCCAGAAGGCTTCGTCGTTCAGCGTCAGGTCTCGAAGATCTACGAAGATCGCCAGAAGATGCAGGCCGGTGGCTTGCCGATCAACTGGGGTTATGCAGAGACCATGGCCTACGCCACCCTGCAGTTCGAAGGTCACCCGATCCGCATGACCGGCCAGGACATCGGCCGCGGCACCTTCTCGCACCGTCACGCGGTGTTGCACAACCAGAAGGACGCCAGCACCTACATTCCCCTGCAGAACCTGTTCCCGGGCCAGCCGCGCTTCGACCTGTACGACTCCTTCCTGTCGGAAGAAGCGGTGCTGGCCTTCGAATACGGCTATTCCACCACCACGCCGAACGCGCTGGTGATCTGGGAAGCCCAGTTCGGCGACTTCGCCAACGGTGCGCAAGTGGTGATCGACCAGTTCATCACCAGCGGTGAGCACAAGTGGGGCCGCCTGTGCGGTCTGACCATGCTGCTGCCACACGGTTACGAAGGGCAGGGCCCGGAGCACTCCTCCGCGCGTCTGGAGCGTTACCTGCAGCTGTGCGCCGAGCACAACATCCAGGTCTGCGTACCGACCACTCCGGCACAGATCTACCACCTGCTGCGTCGCCAGGTCATCCGCCCGCTGCGCAAGCCGCTGGTAGTCCTGACGCCGAAGTCGCTGCTGCGCCACAAGCTGGCCATCTCGACCCTGGAAGAACTGGCAGAAGGCTCGTTCCAGACCGTGATCCCGGAAATCGACGCAATCGATCCGGCCAAGGTCGAGCGCCTGGTGCTGTGCAGCGGCAAGGTTTACTACGACCTGCTGGAAAAACGCCGTGCCGAAGGCCGCGAAGACATCGCCATCCTGCGTCTCGAGCAGCTGTACCCGTTCCCGGAAGACGACCTGGTCGAAATCCTGGCGCAATACAGCAACCTCAAGCACGCCGTATGGTGCCAGGAAGAGCCGATGAACCAGGGCGCCTGGTACAGCAGCCAGCACCACATGCGCCGTATCCTGGGCCGCCACAACAAGGCACTGGTCCTGGAATACGCCGGTCGCGACGCGTCTGCCGCACCAGCCTGTGGTTACGCTTCGAAGCACGCCGAACAGCAGGAAAAACTGCTGCAAGACGCCTTCACTGTCTAACGCCTTCGCGCACCTGAAACCGAATTTAAGGAAACACAGATAATGGCTATCGAGATCAAAGCCCCAACCTTCCCGGAATCGGTTGCCGATGGCACCGTTGCCACCTGGCACAAGAAGCCGGGCGACGCCGTCAAGCGTGACGAGCTGATCGTCGACATCGAGACCGACAAGGTTGTCCTGGAAGTACTGGCTACCGCCGATGGCGTGCTGGGCGACATCGTCAAGGGCGAGGGCGACACCGTCCTGTCCGACGAACTGCTGGGTTCGATCGTTGAAGGCGGTGCTGCCGCAGCTCCTGCCGCCGCAGCCGCTCCTGCTGCTGCTCCGGCTGCTGCTGCCGCCGATGCTGGCGAAGATGACCCGGTTGCCGCCCCGGCCGCCCGCAAGCTGGCTGAAGAAAACGGCATCGACCTGGCTTCCGTTGCCGGTACCGGTAAAGGCGGTCGCGTCACCAAGGAAGACGTGGTTGCTGCTGTTGCCAACAAGAAGTCGGCACCTGCCGCTGCCCCGGCTGCCAAGCCTGCCGCTGCTGCTGCCCCGGTTGTCGTCGCTGCTGGCGACCGCACCGAGAAGCGCGTGCCGATGACCCGCCTGCGTGCCAAGATCGCCGAGCGTCTGGTCGAAGCCCAGTCCAACATGGCGATGCTGACCACCTTCAACGAAGTGGACATGACCGAAGTCATGGCCCTGCGTTCGAAGTACAAGGACCTGTTCGAGAAGACCCACAATGGCGTGCGCCTGGGCTTCATGTCGTTCTTCGTCAAGGCTGCTACCGAAGCCCTGAAGCGCTTCCCGGCGGTCAACGCCTCGATCGACGGCAACGACATCGTCTACCACGGCTTCGCCGACGTCGGCGTTGCCGTGTCCAGCGACCGTGGCCTGGTGGTACCGGTACTGCGTAACGCCGAATCGATGAGCCTGGCTGAAATCGAGAACGGCATCGCCACCTTCGGCAAGAAGGCCCGTGACGGCAAGCTGTCCATCGAAGAGATGACCGGTGGCACCTTCACCATCACCAACGGTGGTACCTTCGGTTCGATGATGTCGACCCCGATCGTCAACCCGCCGCAGGCCGCCATCCTCGGCATGCACAACATCATCCAGCGCCCGATGGCCATCAATGGCCAGGTCGTGATTCGCCCGATGATGTACCTGGCGCTGTCGTACGATCACCGCCTGATCGACGGCAAGGAAGCGGTAACCTTCCTGGTCACTATCAAGAACCTGCTGGAAGATCCGTCCCGCCTGCTGCTGGACATCTAACCCTCTGGCTGCGTACCGTGCCGGCCTTGGCTTCGCAAGAAGCCATGCCGCGCGGTTCGCGGCTTGTAGCTAGTTGCTGATAAGGAATCTTTTATGACCCAGAAATTCGACGTAGTGGTGATTGGTGCAGGTCCTGGCGGCTATGTAGCTGCCATCAAGGCTGCCCAACTTGGTCTGAAGACTGCCTGTATCGAGAAGTACACTGACGCCGAGGGCAAGCTGGCCCTGGGCGGCACCTGCCTGAACGTAGGTTGCATTCCTTCCAAGGCGCTGCTGGACAGCTCCTGGAAGTACAAGGAAGCCAAAGAGAGCTTCAACGTCCACGGTATCTCCACTGGTGAAGTGAAGATGGACGTTGCCGCGATGGTTGGCCGCAAGGCTGGCATCGTCAAGAACCTGACCGGTGGCGTTGCCACCCTGTTCAAGGCCAACGGCGTTACTTCGATCCAGGGCCACGGCAAGCTGCTGGCTGGCAAGAAAGTCGAAGTCACCAAGGCTGACGGCACCACCGAAGTCATCGAAGCCGACAACGTGATCCTGGCTTCCGGCTCGCGCCCGATCGACATTCCACCGGCTCCGGTCGACCAGAACGTCATCGTCGACTCCACCGGCGCCCTGGAATTCCAGACCGTACCGAAGCGCCTGGGCGTTATCGGTGCCGGCGTGATCGGCTTGGAGCTGGGCTCGGTATGGGCTCGCCTGGGTGCTGAAGTCACCGTCCTGGAAGCCCTGGACACCTTCCTGATGGCTGCCGACACTGCCGTGTCGAAAGAAGCCCAGAAGACCCTGACCAAGCAAGGCCTGGACATCAAGCTGGGCGCTCGCGTTACCGGCTCGAAAGTCAACGGCAACGAAGTCGAAGTGACCTACACCAACGCCGAAGGCGAGCAGAAGATCACCTTCGACAAGCTGATCGTTGCGGTCGGCCGTCGCCCTGTAACCACCGACCTGCTGGCTTCCGACAGCGGCGTGACCATCGACGAGCGTGGCTACATCTTCGTCGACGATCACTGCGCCACCAGCGTTCCGGGCGTGTTCGCCATCGGTGACGTGGTACGCGGCATGATGCTGGCCCACAAGGCCTCGGAAGAGGGCATCATGGTTGTCGAGCGCATCAAGGGCCACAAGGCCCAGATGAACTACGACCTGATCCCGTCGGTTATCTACACCCACCCGGAAATTGCATGGGTCGGCAAGACCGAACAGTCCTTGAAGGCCGAGGGTGTTGAGGTTAACGTAGGCACCTTCCCGTTCGCGGCCAGCGGCCGTGCGATGGCAGCCAACGACACCGGTGGTTTCGTCAAGGTCATCGCCGATGCCAAGACCGACCGCGTTCTGGGTGTACACGTGATTGGCCCATCGGCTGCCGAACTGGTGCAGCAGGGTGCAATCGCAATGGAATTCGGCACCAGTGCCGAGGATCTGGGCATGATGGTCTTCAGCCATCCAACCCTGTCCGAAGCGTTGCATGAAGCAGCGCTGGCGGTGAATGGCGGCGCCATTCACGTGGCCAACCGTAAGAAGCGTTAATTATAAGAAACCACGGCGGGCAGCCCGTCGTGAGTCTTGCGTGCATGACTCACCGCGGAACGTCCGCCGGACCGGATCACACGGGAAAACCCGGGGTCAACGGTCACAGGTGGTGCGGCGCCAGTAATGGCGCAGCGCCGAAGCGCAGTACCTAACGAAGACGGTAAAAAGCATGAATCTTCACGAGTATCAGGGTAAGCAGCTGTTCGCTGAATACGGCCTGCCAGTTTCCAAGGGTTTCGCAGTCGATACCCCTGAAGCTGCAGCAGAAGCTTGCGACAAGATCGGCGGTTCCGAGTGGGTTGTAAAAGCCCAGGTTCACGCAGGTGGTCGCGGTAAAGCGGGCGGCGTCAAGCTGGTTCGCAGCAAGGAAGACGCCAAGGCGTTCGCTGCGCAATGGTTGGGCAAGCGCCTGGTAACCTACCAGACCGACGCCAACGGTCAGCCAGTGACCAAGATCCTGGTCGAATCCTGCACTGACATCGCCAAAGAGCTGTACCTGGGCGCTGTAGTCGATCGCTCGAGCCGCCGTATCGTGTTCATGGCCTCCACCGAAGGTGGTGTGGACATCGAGAAAGTCGCTCACGAAACTCCTGAGAAGATCATCAAGGCTACTATCGATCCACTGGTCGGCGCTCAGCCGTTCCAGGGTCGTGAACTGGCATTCCAGCTGGGTCTGGAAGGCAAGCAAGTTGCGCAGTTCGCCAAGATTTTCGTAGGCCTGGCCAAGCTGTTCAAAGAACACGACCTGGCCCTGCTGGAAGTCAACCCGCTGGTCATCAAGGCCGACGGCGACCTGCACTGCCTGGATGCGAAGATCAACATCGACGCAAACGCCATGTACCGTCAGCCTAAGCTGAAAACCTTCCACGACCCGTCGCAGGACGATCCTCGTGAAGCCCACGCTGCCAGCTTCGAGCTGAACTACGTGGCCCTGGAAGGCAACATCGGCTGCATGGTCAACGGTGCCGGCCTGGCCATGGGTACCATGGACATCGTCAACCTGCATGGCGGCAAGCCAGCCAACTTCCTCGACGTTGGCGGCGGTGCTACCAAAGAGCGCGTTACCGAAGCCTTCAAGATCATTCTGTCCGACAGCAATGTCGCGGCCGTTCTGGTCAACATCTTCGGCGGCATCGTTCGTTGCGACATGATTGCCGAAGGCATCATCGGTGCAGTGAAAGAAGTCGGCGTTAAGGTTCCGGTTGTGGTTCGCCTCGAAGGCAACAACGCCGAACTGGGCGCTAAAGTACTGGCAGAAAGCGGTTTGAACATCATTGCGGCAACCAGCCTGACCGACGCTGCTCAACAAGTTGTCAAAGCTGCGGAGGGCAAGTAATGAGCGTCCTGATCAATAAAGACACCAAAGTCATCTGCCAGGGCTTCACCGGCTCGCAGGGTACTTTCCACTCCGAACAAGCCATCGCCTACGGCACCAAGATGGTCGGCGGCGTAACCCCAGGCAAGGGTGGCACCACCCACCTGGGCCTGCCGGTGTTCAACACCGTCAAGGAAGCCGTGGAAGCTACCGGCGCTGACGCTTCGGTCATCTACGTACCGGCTCCATTCTGCAAAGACTCGATCCTGGAAGCTGCCTTCGGCGGCATCAAGCTGATCGTCTGCATCACCGAAGGCATTCCTACCCTGGACATGCTGGATGCCAAGGTCAAGTGCGACGAGCTGGGCGTGACCCTGATCGGCCCTAACTGCCCAGGTGTCATCACCCCGGGCGAGTGCAAGATCGGTATCATGCCAGGCCACATCCACCTGCCAGGCAAGGTCGGTATCGTTTCGCGCTCCGGCACCCTGACCTACGAAGCTGTGAAGCAGACCACCGACGCCGGCTTCGGCCAGTCGACCTGCGTCGGCATCGGCGGTGACCCGATCCCGGGCTCCAACTTCATCGACATCCTGAAGCTGTTCCAGGAAGACCCGAAGACCGAAGCGATCGTGATGATCGGTGAGATCGGCGGTTCGGCTGAAGAAGAAGCCGCGGCCTACATCAAGGCCCACGTGACCAAGCCAGTCGTTTCCTACATCGCCGGTGTTACTGCACCTGCGGGCAAGCGCATGGGCCACGCTGGCGCCATCATTTCCGGCGGCAAAGGCACTGCGGACGAGAAGTTCGCCGCCCTGCAGGACGCTGGTGTGAAGACCGTGCGTTCGCTGGCTGACATCGGCAAGGCCCTGGCCGAGCTGACTGGCTGGGAAGCCAAGAAGTAATACTGCTACACCCCCCACGCGCACAGAGGCCACCTTCGGGTGGCCTTTGTCGTTGTTGCGCCGGGTATTTTATCGACATGGAACATTCGATAGTTCCTATCAGGTTTTTCCACCAGACATTCACGCTAATCGGCAATAAATTATCGCTTGGCACAGATATCCAGACGACAAACATGTACGCACATCGGACAAGCAGCACTGTAACAGTGCGTTTGTCGGGTAAAACGGTTAATCTACGCGCCACTCTGTGCCCGCTCCCCAAAAGGGAACGACACGCTAAACGGGTCTGGCCTATCAAGCCGGGCAGCATTTCCCTCACCCCTGGGGAAATCCCTTCTCGAATCCCGATTTCAGCAGTGTGGTACTACCTTAAATGAAAGTTCTCAAAGGCCAGGATATCCTGGCGCTTGGCTTTATGACGTTTGCGCTTTTCGTTGGCGCGGGCAATATCATCTTCCCGCCTATCGTCGGTCTGCAGTCCGGCCCGCACGTCTGGATGGCAGCACTAGGCTTCCTGGTGACCGCCGTGGGTCTGCCGGTCATCACCGTGGTCGCCCTTGCCAAGGTCGGTGGCGGCATGGATGCCCTGAGCAGCCCGATCGGCAAATTCTTCGGCGGCCTGCTGGCGGCTGTGTGCTACCTGTCGGTCGGCCCGCTGTTCGCCACCCCGCGTACGGCGACCGTGTCGTTCGAAGTAGGTGTTGCACCGCTGACCGGTGAAAGCCCGTTGGCGCTGTTCATCTACAGCCTGGTGTACTTCGCCGTGGTGCTGGCCGTCTCCATGTACCCGGGCAAGCTGCTCGACACCGTCGGCCGCTTCCTGGCACCGTTGAAGATCATCGCCTTGGCCGTGCTGGGCATCGCTGCCTTCGCGCTGCCGGCCGGCACCATTGGTGAAGCACAGCCGGCCTATGCCGCCGCCGCGTTCTCCAAGGGCTTCTCCGATGGCTACCTGACCATGGATACCCTGGGTGCGCTGGTGTTCGGTATCGTCATCGTCAACGCCATCCGCTCGCGCGGTGTCACGTCGCCGAAGCTGATCACCCGCTACGCCATCATCGCCGGCCTGATCGCCGGTGTCGGCCTGGCCCTGGTGTACATCAGCCTGTTCCGCCTGGGTGCCGGCAGCCACGATATCGCGGCTGACGCTACCAACGGTGCGGCGGTACTGCATGCCTACGTGCAGCACACCTTCGGCTCGCTGGGCAGCGGCTTCCTCGCCGTACTCATCGCCCTGGCTTGCCTGGTGACTGCGGTTGGCCTGACCTGCGCCTGTGCCGAGTACTTCAGCCAGATCTTGCCGCTGTCGTACCGTGCGCTGGTAGTGATCCTGGCAGGCTCCTCGCTGCTGATCTCCAACCTGGGCCTGACCAAGCTGATCATGTTCTCGATCCCGGTACTCACTGCCATCTACCCACCCTGCATCGTGGTGGTGGGCCTGAGCTTCGTGAAAGACCTGTGGAACTCGCCGACCCGCATCCTGGCACCGGTGATGCTGGTGTCGCTGTTGTTCGGCATGGTCGACGCAATCAAGGGCAGCAGCATTGCCCACGTGCTGCCGGACTTCATGGCGCACTTGCCGCTGAGCGACCAGGGCCTTGCCTGGTTGGTGCCTTCGGTGGTGACCCTGGTTGGCGCCGTGGCCTGCGACCGCATGCTTGGCAAGCCGCGCGAGGCGCTGGCCTGACCTGAAAAGTTGAAGCCTGAGGGCGGCACCGGCCACAAGCCGAAGGGTGCTCGCCAAGGGACTAGACGCGAAAGCCCCGCATCCGGAAGGACGCGGGGCTTTTTTTGGGCAACCCCTTTGCCTTGCGCTCCTGCAGCTGATTGCGCCAGCCATGCACATTTCGCTGTGCAGCTGTGTCTTTTGCCGCTTGCCAGCGTCGAAACCTGATCCCTATCCTCTAGGCATCTGGCCCTTTCGGGAACCCTGCATGAACTTCATCCAAACCAACCTCAACAACCTGCTGGCTATCGCCTGGTTTGCCCTGTGCTGGGGTGGCTATACCCGCTATGCCATCTGGAAGGGCCGCGACACCGCGTGCCTGGCCAGCGTGTTGCACCTGTACCGTGAGGACTGGATGCGCCGCATGCTGCTGCGCGACAACCGTATCGCCGATGCCAGCGTGATCGGCAACCTCGAACGCAACGCGTCGTTCTTTGCCTCCAGCACGCTGATCATCCTCGCCGGCATCCTTACCGTGCTCGGTGCCTCCGACCGGGTGCTGTCGCTGCTGGCCGACTTGCCGCTGGTGCAGCAGACCTCCCAGGGCATGTCGGAGATCAAGCTGCTGTGCCTGGCCACGGTCTTCGTCTACGCGTTTTTCACGTTCAGCTGGTGCATGCGCCAATACAACTTTGCAGCGGTGCTGGTGGGTTCGGCGCCCATGATCGGAGAGCGGCTGGTCAACGAACTGGAGCGCAAGGCATTCGCCTCGCGGGCGGCGCGGGTATTGTCGCTTGCCGCCAACCAGTTCAACCTGGGCCTGCGTTCGTATTACTTCGGCATGGCCATGTTGAGCTGGTTCATCAGCCCGTGGTTGTTCATGGCCATGAGCGTGGGGGGTAGTGTTGATTCTCTACCGTCGCGAGTTCCATTCGGATGTGCTGGATGTGATGGTGTTCACGCCCACGGAAAGTGTGCCGGGTGAACCGGCCCGGGAAAGTACGGTCACGGGTAACTGAAACGTTTAATCCGTAAATTGCAGGTACAAAAAAACCCGACAGTGTCGGGTTTTTTTGTTTTAGCCAATTACTGCTTGGCAGGTTCTGCCGGAGCAGTTTCTGGCGCAGGGGTAGCTGGCGCGGCTTCCGGAGCCGGAGTAGCCGGAGCGGCTTCTTCGGCAGCCTTCTGCTCGGCTTCAGCCTGATCTTTGGCGGCTTCAGCGTTTTCCTTGGCGGCTTCGTTCATTTTATCCTGAGCTTCGCCCGCTTTCTCCTGGGCTTGCTCGGCGTGTTGCTGTGCGTCCTGGGCTTTGTCTTCGCTCGCTTTATCGCAAGCGGCCAGGCCCATGGCAGCGGCCAGCATCAGAGCAAAAGCAAAAGGTTTACGCATGGGGGTGTTTCTCCTTGGTGGAATAAGTGACTTGTTCCTTCGAGTGCAACTACGCGGAATAAGTTCCGCGAAGATTACAGATATATAACGCCCCGTTCTATATAGACTTTTTAACATTTTTATGCCGCTGCGGCAGTGCGGGTGGAAACAGCGAATGAGCGATTCAACCTTGATGGCCATGGCCGAGCGTTTTCTCTCGGCCCTTAAACATTGCCAGTTGCTGAACATGCGTGTGGCCCAGGCCGATGGCAATGGCATGACCCTGGTATTGCCCTGGTCGCCGGCCATTGTCGGCAACCCGCAAACGGGCGCGGTACATGGCGGGGCGCTGACCACGCTGATGGATACCACCTGCGGCATGGCCACCCTCTGCGTGCTGCCGCGCTTCGAGGTGTGCCCGACACTGGATCTGCGCATCGACTACATGCACCCGGCCGAAGCCGGCAAGGACATCTACGGCCACGCCCAGTGCTACCGGGTTACCCGCGACGTGATCTTCACCCGTGGCACCGCCTACCAGGACGACCCCGACCAGCCGATCTGCCAGGTGGTGGGGACCTTCATGCGCCTGGGCCAGGAGATCAAGGGCGGTATCCGGTTCGGCAATAACCTGAAGGAGGGAGGCGCATGATTCCGTACGCGGTTCGCCAGCAACTCAACGCCGCCCACGCGGTCGGTGATTACCGGCCATTGCTGGCACTGATTCCCTACGCAGGGCTGATTGGCATCGAATGCGAGCGCCAGGGCGATGACCTTCTGTTCCGCCTCCCAGCAAACCCCGACAACATCGGCAACCCGTTGCTGCCCGCCATCCATGGTGGCGTGATTGCGGGTTTCATGGAGCTGTCCGCCGCGCTGTACCTGCTGATCTACAGCGAAAGCGCGAGTATCCCGAAGGTGATCGATTTTTCCATCGACTACCTGCGCGCTGGGCATTTTCGCGATACCTACGCCCAATGCCAGCTGTGGCGCCAGGGCCGCCGGGTGACCAATGTGGCCATTACCGCATGGCAGGGCGACAGGCAGGCGCCAATTGCCACCGCCCGTGCGCATTTCAAGATCGAGCCGGAAAAGCCCTTGAAATCATCCGGGCAGCCCCCATCTGAATGACATCCGCCATTAACGCAGGCCGAACCGGCCGCCAGGCGCCACTGCAATCAGATCGGAGTTTCGAAGACCATGACTGTGGAAACACAAAAGGAAACGCTGGGCTTCCAGACCGAGGTAAAGCAACTGCTGCACCTCATGATTCATTCGCTTTACTCGAACAAGGAAATCTTCCTGCGGGAACTGATTTCCAACGCCTCCGACGCGGTGGACAAACTGCGGTTCGAAGCCCTGGCCAAGCCAGAGTTGCTTGAAGGTGGCGATGAACTGAAAATTCGCCTGAGCTTCGACAAGGATGCCGGCACCGTTACCCTTGAGGACAACGGCATCGGCATGAGCCGCGAAGACGTCATCGCTCACCTGGGCACCATCGCCAAGTCCGGCACCGCCGACTTCATGAAGAACCTCACCGGTGACCAGAAGAAGGACTCGCACCTGATCGGTCAGTTCGGTGTGGGCTTCTACTCCGCGTTCATCGTGGCCGACAAGGTCGACGTGTACAGCCGTCGCGCCGGTCAGCCTGCTGCCGAAGGCGTGCACTGGTCGTCGAAAGGCGAGGGCGAGTTTGAAGTCGCCACCATCGACAAGCCACAGCGCGGTACCCGTATCGTCCTGCACCTGAAGCAGGAAGAGAAAGAGTTCGCCGATGGCTGGCGCCTGCGCAACGTGGTCAAGAAGTATTCCGACCACATCGCCCTGCCTATCCAGCTGCCGAAGGAGCAGGCTGCCGCCGAAGGCGAAGAGCAGCCAGCCGAAGAGTGGGAAACCGTCAACCGTGCCAGCGCCCTGTGGACCCGTCCGCGTACCGAGATCAAGGACGAGGAATACCAGGAGTTCTACAAGCACATCGGCCATGACTTCGAAAACCCGCTGGCTTGGAGCCACAACAAGGTCGAAGGCAAGCTCGAATACAACTCGCTGCTGTACGTGCCGGCCCGTGCACCCTTCGACCTGTACCAGCGCGAAGCGTCGCGCGGCCTGAAGCTGTACGTGCAGCGCGTGTTCATCATGGAACAGGCCGAATCGTTCCTGCCGCTGTACCTGCGCTTCATCAAAGGTGTGGTCGACTCCAACGACCTGTCGCTGAACGTGTCCCGCGAAATCCTGCAAAAAGACCCGATCATCGAGTCGATGAAGACCGCGCTGACCAAGCGCGTGCTGGACATGCTGGAGAAGCTCGCGAAGAACGAACCCGAGCAGTACAAGGGCTTCTGGAAAAACTTCGGCCAGGTGCTGAAGGAAGGCCCGGCCGAAGATTTCGCCAACAAGGAGAAGATCGCCGGCCTGCTGCGCTTCGCCTCCACCCACGACGACAGCGGCGAGCAGAGCGTTGCCCTGGCCGACTACCTGGCTCGCGCCAAGGAAGGCCAGGACAAGATCTACTACCTCACCGGCGAGTCGTACGCGCAGGTCAAGAACAGCCCGCACCTGGAAGTCTTCCGCAAGAAGGGCATCGAAGTGCTGCTGCTGACCGACCGTATCGACGAGTGGCTGATGAGCTACCTCAACGAGTTCGACGGCAAGGCTTTCGTCGACGTCGCCCGTGGCGACCTGGACCTGGGCAACCTGGATTCGGAAGAAGACAAGAAAGCCCAGGAAGAAGTCGCCAAGGACAAGGAAGGCCTGGTCGAGCGCCTGAAGGGCGCGCTGGGTGACAGCGTGGCCGACGTGCGCGTGTCGCACCGCCTGACCGACTCCCCGGCTATCCTGGCCATTGGCGAGCAGGACCTGGGCTTGCAGATGCGCCAGATTCTGGAAGCCAGCGGGCAGAAGGTACCGGAGTCCAAGCCAATCTTCGAGTTCAACCCAAGCCACCCGCTGATCGAGAAACTGGACAACGAGCAGAGCGAAGACCGCTTCGCCGAGCTGTCGCACATTCTGTTTGATCAGGCGGCCCTGGCGGCCGGTGACAGCTTGAAGGACCCGGCGGCCTACGTTCGTCGCCTGAACAAGCTGCTGGTAGAGCTGTCTGTTTAAGTTGATGTAAAGGAAAGCCCGCCTCGGCGGGCTTTTTTCATGGCGGGCTTTTTATCGAAAGTGCCTAAGGAGTGCTTGATGAGCAAGGTAATCGTCGAATCGCTGGTTTATCACCTGTCCGGCAAGGCTTACGAAAGCCGCCTGGTCTATGAGCCAGGGGCGCTGGGCCGCCCAGGCCTGGTGATGGCGCCGAACTGGATGGGCATTGGCGAAGGTGCCGAGCGCATCGCCAAGGAAGTGGCCGAGAAGGGTTATGTGGTGCTGATTGCCGACCTGTATGGCCAATCGGTGCGCCCGTCCAATGCCGACGAGGCCGGTGCGGCGATGATGCCGCTGAAAAACGACCGTGGCGAGTTGCGCAAGCGTATGCAGGAAGCCCTGGCGCAACTGCTGGGGCAGTCGAAGGCGCTGCTGGAGCCTGGCAAGGTTGCCACGTTCGGCTTCTGCTTCGGTGGCTGTTGTGCACTGGAGCTTGCTCGTAGTGGTGCCGACCTGCGTGCGGCGGTGTCGTTCCATGGCACCCTGGACACCCCGAAGCCTGAAGATGGCAAGCACATCAAGGGCTCGGTGCTGGTGTTGCATGGTGCATCCGACCCGTTGGTGCCGAAAGAGCAGTTGCCAGCGTTCGAGGAGGAGATGAACGCGGCCAAGGTAGACTGGCAGTTGCTGAGCTATGGCGGGGCGGTGCACTCGTTTACCGACCCGAATGCCAATGTGCCGGGCAAGATGCAGTATGACCGCCGCACCTCGGAACGGGCTTTCCGTGCGATGCACAACCTGCTGACAGAAGTGTTCCAGCGCTGATATAGCAGGGGGCCCCTTGCGCCCCATCGCCGGCAAGCCAGCTCCCACTGGTACAGCGTACGCCGCTCTTTGTGGGAGCTGGCTTGCCGGCGATGGGCTGCACAGCAGCCCCGAAATTACCGGGGCAACTCGATCCTTGAGGTTTCCCCCGGTACCACCGGCCAATCCCCCGCAGCCCAACGTGCCCTGGCTTGCTCGATCAGTTCCGGGTCGCTTGACACGAAATTCCAGTTCATTCGCCGCGGCCCATCCAGTGGCTCCCCGCCAATCAGTACCAACTGGCACTCTGCGTCCGCATACAGCGTCACGTCCTCGCCCTCCGGCAGCACTACCAGGCTGCAAGGCTCCACATCCTCATCGCCCAGCAGCAACTCGCCATCCAGCAGGTAAAGCGCCCGCTGCTCGTGTTCAGCCGGTATCAGCAGCGTCGTCGCCGGTTGCATCTGGACGTGCGCATAAAGGGTAGGGGAGAGCACCGGCACCGGTGACTCCAGGCAGAACCCGGTGCCAGCAATCATGCAGATGCGTACCCCCAGGTGGTCACTCACCGGCAGGCTCGCCGCCGGGTGATGGCTGTAGCTCGCCGGGCCTTGTTCGTGCGCGCGCGGCGAAGCCAGCCACACTTGCAAGCCGTGCAGGCGCGAACCATGGGCCAGGGCATCTGCCGGCGTACGCTCGACATGGGCCACGCCGCTGCCAGCCGTCATCCAGCTGACATCGCCGGGGAGCACCCGCTGCTCTGAGCCGAGGCTGTCCTTGTGCAGGATCGCCCCCTCGAACAGGTAGGTCAGGGTCGACAGGCCGATGTGCGGGTGCTGACGGATGTCCATGCCATGCCCCGGGGCATAGTCGGTTTCGAGCATATGGTCGAAGAACACGAACGGGCCGACGCTACGGCACTGTGCTGCCGGCAGCGGACGCAGGATCGGCTGGCCCTCGACCGATTCGGCACGTGGGCGGATGATCAGGGGGCTGCTCATGGGGTGGGCTCCAGGCGCGGTGGAAATGCCTCAAGCATAGCGGTTTGCCTGGTGCGGCTGAACCGTATCGTTTGCCGGCCGGTCTACTGTTTCCATACCCGTAGAAGGAAGCTGCCCATGATTGCCCGAGCGCTGGCCTGCGTGTTGTTGTCTGGCTGGCTGTGCCAGGCGGCACAGGCACGCGACTACCGCTACAGCGATGCCCACCTGCACTACGTCGACTTCTTCCAGGAGAGCGAAGGCATGCCGGCGTTGCTAAAGGCCATGGATGCCGCAGGCATCGAGCAGTCGATGATTTCCGGCATACCGGTGGCCAAGAAATGGCATGAAGACGAGCCCAAGCGCCCGCGTTATTACGCCGGTGACGATGCCGATGCCTACTGGTACAGCGCCACCGATACCTACGTGGCGGCCGCCCTGCAGCAGTTGCCGATAGAGCAGCGCAAACGCTTTCACCCGTTCCTGACGGGTTTCAACCCGGTGGACAAGAACGCTGTCAGCCATATCGAGCGCATGCTCGATATGTACCCGGGGCTGTGGGAGGGAATCGGCGAGGTTTTCACCCGTCACGATGACCTGACAGCGCTGACCAGTGGCGACACGCCGCGCGCCAACAACGAAGCCATGACGCGTATTTACCATCTGGCGGCCGAGCGCGACCTGCCGGTACTGCTGCATTCCAATATCACTTCAAAACGCGAGCGTAACCCGCTGTACCTGGCAGAGATCGAAGAGCCGCTGCGCAATCACCCGCACACGCGCTTCATTTGGGCGCACGCCGGCAGCAGCATGGAGATCCACCGGCACCAGACGCAGATGGACTTTTTGCTCCCGGTGCTGACGCGGTTGCTGGAGGATTACCCGAACCTGTATGTCGACCTGTCGTGGAGTGTGCTGCAGCCCTATCTGCTGGATGACAAGGGCGTGCCGCGCAAGGCCTGGGTGGCATTGGTCGAGCGGTACCCGGAGCGGTTCATGCTGGGGTCGGATGTGGTGGGGCGCTTTGGCAGCCTGGGGGAGCAGATGCACGGGTTCAGGCCGTTTCTGGATGCATTGCCAGAACAGGTAGCCAACAAAGTGGCCCGGGAGAATTTTCTGGCAGTGTTGCCCAAGGATCAGCAATAGCCTGTGCCGGCCTCTTCGCGGGCATGCCCGCTCCCACAGGTACTGTAGAGGCTTCGGAACATGTGGGAGCGGGCGCGCCCGCGAAGAGGCCGGTACAGGCAACACAAATGAAAACGCCCCGAACCAGTCGGGGCGTTTTCGATTACCGCATCAGCGTCTTACTTGCCTTCCCAGCGCTTGAGCACCAGGGTGGCGTTGGTGCCGCCGAAGCCGAAGCTGTTGCTCATGACCGTATCGATCTTGGCGTTTTCCAAGGTTTCGCGCTGGATCGGCAGGTCGGCGACCTCCGGGTCCAGTTCGTCGATGTTGGCGGAGCCGGCGATGAAGTTGTTTTCCATCATCAGCAGGCAGTAGATCGCCTCGTGCACGCCAGCAGCGCCCAGCGAGTGACCCGACAGGCTCTTGGTCGAGCTGATCTTCGGTGCCTTGTCGCCGAATACCGCGCGAACGCCCTTGATCTCGGCAACGTCACCGACCGGGGTCGAGGTGCCGTGGGTGTTCAGGTAGTCGATCGGGGTGTCGACGGTGGACAGTGCCTGCTGCATGCAGCGGATGGCGCCTTCGCCGCTCGGGGCAACCATGTCGTAGCCATCGGAAGTCGCACCGTAGCCAACGATTTCGGCGTAGATCTTGGCGCCACGGGCCAGGGCGTGTTCCAGCTCTTCGACCACAACCATGCCGCCACCGCCAGCAATGACGAAGCCATCACGGTCGTTATCGTAGGCACGCGAGGCCAGTTCCGGGGTTTCGTTGCGCTTGGTCGACAGGGCGCCCATGGCATCGAACAGGAACGACTGGCTCCAGTGCTCTTCTTCACCGCCACCGGCGAAGACGATGTCCTGCTTGCCCCACTGGATCTGCTCCAGGGCGGTACCGATGCAGTGTGCCGAGGTGGCGCATGCCGACGAGATCGAGTAGTTCAGGCCCTTGATCTTGAACGGGGTGGCCAGGCACGCCGAAACGGTGCTGCCCATGGTGCGGGTGACACGGTATGGGCCGACGCGCTTGACGCCTTTCTCGCGCAGGGTGTCCAGCGCTTCCATCTGGTTCAGGGTCGAGGCGCCGCCGGAGCCAGCTACCAGCCCGGTACGCGGGTTGGAAACCTGCTCTTCGGTCAGGCCTGCGTCCTTGATCGCGTCCTGCATCGCCAGGTAGGCGTACGCCGCGGCGTGGCCGACGAAGCGGTATACCTTGCGGTCGATCAGTTCTTCGAGGTTGAGGTCGATGGACCCGGAAACCTGGCTGCGCAGCCCCATTTCCTTGTATTCCGGGTTGAAACGGATACCCGGACGGCTTTTACGCAGGTTTTCGGTGACGGTAGCTTTGTCATTGCCCAGGCACGATACGATGCCCAGACCAGTGATAACGACGCGGCGCATGCGAATAACCCTTAGAAATTGTCAGTGGAAGTGAACACGCCGACCCGCAGGCCTTCGGCAGTGTAGATCTCACGGCCGTCGACGCTGACCGAGCCATCGGCGATGGCCATGTTCAGCTTGCCCTTCAGGACACGCTTGATCTGAATGTTGTAGGTGACTTTCTTGGCCTCTGGCAGTACCTGGCCGAAGAATTTCACCTCGCCCGAGCCCAGGGCGCGGCCGCGGCCCGGCAGGCCTTGCCAGCCGAGGAAGAAGCCTACCAGCTGCCACATGGCATCGAGGCCCAGGCAGCCCGGCATGACCGGATCGCCTTCGAAGTGGCAGGCGAAGAACCACAGGTCCGGGTTGATATCCAGCTCGGCGACCAATTCACCTTTGCCGTACTTGCCGCCTTCTTCGCTGATATGGGTGATGCGATCGACCATCAGCATGTTCGGCGCGGGCAGTTGCGCATTACCTGGGCCGAACAGCTCACCGCGACTGCAGCGCAGCAGGTCTTCCCGAGT
The DNA here is from genome assembly GCF_037993085.1 of Pseudomonas sp. YNh. Lineage (NCBI taxonomy): Bacteria > Pseudomonadati > Pseudomonadota > Gammaproteobacteria > Pseudomonadales > Pseudomonadaceae > Pseudomonas > Pseudomonas sp. YNh. The sequence continues at coordinate 29,956 of NZ_JBBMRJ010000021.1, forward strand.
AAAGGCGTGTTGTTTGGTCATGCGAGCTCCTCAATAACCCCCTGCGGCAGGGGATGAATCTTCCCGGCCGGCCTGATACGCATCGCGTTCAAGACGGCAGCCTACAGGTAGACTATTGCGTTGTGGTGAAAGTCACAGTGCACCCGGTGAAAGAAGTACAGGTGTGCACTGAAACGTCTATTTTCAGGTCCGATGATGGTCCTGTCCAGTGTTTAAGACTGCCGCACTTTAGCATTTATCGCCAGTCGCGGTTGTCTGACCGGGTAACCAGCGTTCCAGCACCTGCTGCAGCTCGGTACGGCGCAAGGGTTTGCTCAGGTAGTCGTCCATGCCAGCGGCCATGCAACGCTCGCGGTCACCCTGCATCGCATTGGCCGTCAGGGCGATGATCGGTAACCCGGTGCCGTTGGGCAATTGGCGGATACGCCGGGTGGCTTCATAGCCGTCCAGGTGCGGCAGTCGACAGTCCATCAGCACGGCGGCAAAGCGCTGGCGGCTGACCAGGTCGACGGCCTCAAGTCCATCTTCGGCTGTGCATACCGCCAGGCCCAGGCTGCGCAGCATGGCTTCGATGACGCTCTGGTTGACCGGATTGTCCTCTACCAGCAGCACCTGATCACTGCCGGGCGCCGTCATTTTCGCGTGCGTTGGCAACGTCGGCTGGCTGGGGGGAGGGCTGGCCAGGGCCAGCGGCATCTCCAGGGTAAATGTAGAACCCAGGCCTTCGCGGCTTTCACCGCGCAGCTTGCCGCCCATGCGTTCGGCCAGGGTGCGGGCGATCGACAGGCCCAGCCCGGTGCCGCCATAACGGCGGGAGATCGAGCTGTCGGCCTGCTGGAAGGCCACGAACATCATTTCAAGGCGGTCGCTATCGATCCCGATACCCGTGTCGCGCACACTGCAGGTGAGCCAGATCAACTGCCGGTCGAGCACCTGCCAGCGTGCTTCGACCTGAACCTGGCCGCGTTCGGTGAACTTCAGTGCGTTACCGACCAGGTTCAGCAGGATCTGGCGGATGCGCGTGGGGTCGCCGTTCACTTGCAACTGCTCGATGTCGGCCGGCAGTTGCAGGTGCAAGCCAAGGCCACGCTGCTGGGCACTGTGCTGGAACGACAGGACGCAGCTGGTAATCAGCTCACCCAGGTTGAAATTGATGTGTTCCAGCTGAAGCGCAGCGCGTTCGATGCGCGAGAAGTCGAGGATATCGTTGATGACTTTCAGCAAATGCCCGGTGGATTCGCTGGCCACTGCGGTGTAGTCGGCCTGTTCGGTACTTAGCTGCGTGGTTTCCAGCAGCTGCAGCATGCCCAGCACGCCATTCATCGGGGTGCGCAGCTCGTGACTCATCATCGCCAGGAAGTCCGATTTGGCTCGGTTGGCTTGTTCGGCTTCCTCGCGGGCCTGGATCAGCTCGGCAATGGCCTGCTTCTGTTCATCGCTGGCCTGCTCCAGGGCGTTGGCCAGGTTGTTGATATGGCGGGCCAGGTGGCCCAGCTCGCTATCATCGACCACGGGCAGCGGGGTGTTGTACTGGCCCTGCTGTATGGCCTTGACCGCATGGCCCATGTCGCTGATCGGCTTGGCCAGGCTCAGGGCCAGGCGGCGCGCCAGCAAGAAGGTGAACAGCAAGGCGAACAGCGCCAGGATGCCGGCCTTGATCACGATTTCCTGTTGGCGTTGGCTGAAGGCGTCATCGGACATGCCGACGATCACCCGGCCCAGGTAGTCATCGCCGATCGCGGGTGTGGCGGCCTTGCCCTGCTGCAGGAAGTCGCTGTCCAGGCGGATTTGCTGCAAGCGTATGGGCGCCTGGAACACCTCTACGCGCTGCGCGCGGTTGGCGCTTTCGTCGGACTGCTCGACGTACACAAGGATGTGGTTGCGGCTGTCCTGCACCTCGAGGAAGCGCACGTGCGGGATGCTGAGGGTGGCGCGCATCAGGCCTTCGAGCACCTCGTTGTTGCCCGAGATCACCCCGTACTCCGAGGCCGGGGCCAACTGGTTGGCGATCAGCTGCCCGGTGTGGTTCAGCTCCTGGCGCAGGTCCTGGATGCGCACGAAGGTGAAGAAGCTGATCAGCAGCAAGGTCAGCAGCAGGGCAGGGCCAAGGCTTATGATTTGCGTGCGGGTGTGGATGTCCCAGCTCAGGCCTTTGCTCATGGGGTGGGCTCTCCTTCGGCCAGGGCCTTGGCGGCGGCGGACGGATCGATCGGTTGCAGGCCCAGGGCGCGCGCCACCTGCTGGTTGCCACTGACGCCGAAACGGGCCGGATACAGGCTGCGCGGCCAGCGCCCCGGAGGCTGGTCGAGCAACTGGTCAAGTACTGCCAGCCAGTCCTCTTGGTCGCTGTAGGTACTGGCCAGTGCGCCGGCGCGAACAAAGCCGGCGTTCGGGCCGATCAGCGCCATCTGCCGGCCATAACTGCTCAGCAACAGGTTCTTCGCAGTCTTGGAGTTGTACAGGTCCGGGTCATCCAGGCCCAGCAGCACATCGCTGTTACCCAGCAGGTGCTGCAGGGGCCGGCTGTCACGCAGGTCGGGCCAGTCCTGGGCAATGATTTCCAGGCCCAGCGGGCGGGCCGCATGGCGCAGCTCTTCGAGCAGAAAACCACTGTGCTCGCCGTACAGCACACCAATGCGCTGGGCCTGTGGCAGCAGGTAGCGCGCCAGGCGCAGTTGCCGGCCCAACGGCGGGTCGCTCCACAGCAAGGTGAGAAACGCCGGGCGCGACTTTCCCAGGCGCTGTTCAGCCTGCACCCGGCTTATTCGCATGGCCAGGGCTGGCGGGCCGGCGTTTTCACCCAGGCGCCACTCCAGGGCAGCACTGTCGAGCAGAATCAGGCGCTGGTCGGTTTTGAGCTTGCCAGGGGGGGGCAGGTCGGCAGTGGTCTGGAAATGCACATGATCGTGCGGCCGACGGCTTTCGAGTGCGGCGACAAAGCTGCGGATGCCGGGCTGGTCTTGCGCGCCTACCAGCAGAATTTCGCTGGCGGACAAGGGCCCCAATGGCCACAGGCAAAGCAGCAACAGGCGCAGCACCAGGGCCATCAGAACGCCAGCTCCGCGCTGAAGCTGAGGCGGTGGCGGCTGTCGTAGCGGTTCTGAACGGTGGTGGTCGGCTCGTCGTCCAGGCGTTGTTGCCACAGCGCCGCCAGCTCCAGGTTGCTGCCCTGCACCCGAAGGCGCTTGGCCAGGCGCAGGTCCAGGCGCTCGTAGCGGTACTGGTTGAGCGCATCGTCACCGTAGTAGAACAGCGCACTCGACCAGCCATCGCCCCATTCGCGCATCCACCCGGCCGAGCCGCTGTTGCGGGCGCTGAGGCGGCGGTCGTCGGGGTTGCTGGCCCAGGCATCGACATAGGCGTAGGTCAGGCGCAGGCGGTCACGCAGGGTGGGGCGCCAGTCCAGTTGCGCCTCGCTGCCGCTGAAACGTGCCTTGTTGGCGTTGCTGGCGATGTACTGGTTGTTGCGCAGGGGCTCGCTGATCATGCCGGTGATCTCGTCGTAGAACAGCTTCACGTCCATGCTCAAATCGAGGTCGCTGAAATAGCCGTTGTAGCCCAGTTCGCGCGAGCGCATGCGCTCCTGATCGAGGTCGCCTGGGCCGCGGGTCTTGACGAAATACTCACCATGCTGTTGGCCGAACGCATTGGGGCTGAGGTTCTTGACCGTGTAGCTCCAGTTGATGTTGTTCTCGAACATGTCGGGCGAGCGCACCGCCTCGGAATACACCGCGCGCAGGCCATGGCGCGGGGTAATCAGGTAGTTGACCGCAACGCGCGGGGTCAGTGAGCTGCCCGACAGGCGCGAGTCTTCGAACATCGCCCCGCCCTGCAAGATCCAGTGCTCGTCGGCGCGCCATTCCAGCTGGCCGAACAGGCGCCAGGTCTGGTCGTCGATGCTGCCGTTGAAGTAGGTCTGCGAGTCGGCACGGTCATAGCGGTAGTTCATGCCGCTGAGCAGGCGCAGGCTGTCGGTCAGGCTCAGGGTGTCCTGGATTTCCAGGTCGTAGCGGGTTTCGCGGGTGCTCTGGTCCACATCGCCGCAGACCACGCTGCTGCCGCCCTGGTTGTTCCACTGATCCTTGATGGCATCGACCAGCGCTTGTTCTGCCGGGTTGCTGCTGGGTGGCGGGTTGTTGGCGCCGCGTGCGACCAGCTCGGCGTAATTGGGGTTCATCTGCCACAGCCGGGTCAGTTCGGGGCTGAACGACAGTGCGGCATCACACGCCCGCCAGACCTGTTGGCGGTCGAAATGCTGTGCCGAACCCTGCACATACAGGCTGTGGTCGGGATTGAAGTCGATGTTCCAGCGCACCGACCCTGCGTAGTCCTTGGCATTGACGTCGGCATTGTCGCCGCGCTGGGTAACGTAGGGGAATACCGGCTGGTAGGTATAGGGCCGCTGGTTGCTGCCTTCTTTTGCCGCCAGTTGCCACTCCAGGGTCTGGTCGACCGCCAGGTTGTGGCTGGCACTGAGGTTGAAACGGGTCAGCCGGCGGCTGTCCCGGTAGTCCTGGCCGAACTGGTCGTGGTCGAAGCCGTCGTCCTGCTGGCCCGACAACGACAGGCGCATGTCGCCGCCATCCCAGCCGAAACCGTGGCTGGCATAGAAGTCGTTGATGCCGTCCTCGCCGCGGGTCACTTTCAATCGTGTGCCATGGCTGTCGGCGGGGTTACGGGTGAGGATGTTGACCACCGCCATCAGCGCATTGGCACCGTAGCTGACCGTGTTGGGGCCGCGAAACACCTCGATGCGCTCGATGTCTTCCATGGCCAGGGGGATGTCGCTCCAGTCCACCGTGGCCAGGCCAGCCCGGTACACCGAGCGGCCATCGATCAGCACCTGCATGCGCCGCGCTTCGCTGGCGTTGCTGCCGTGGTAGTTGACCGTCGGCTGGTTGCCGGCGCCGTAGCCAATCATCATGCCCGGTACCAGGCGCAGCAGTTCGGGGATGTCGCGGGCGCCGCTGGCGCGGATCAGCTCGCTGTCGAGCACGGTCATGCTGCCCGGGACTGCCGCCGGGGATTGTTTCAGGCGCGTGGCGGTCAGAACCTGCGGCAGGTCGCTGTTGTCGATGAACAGGTCGTCGGCCATGGCCGGGCCACCGAGCAGGGCAGTCAGTATCAGCAGGCGCGGGAACGGGGGCGAGCCAGGGAACACGGGGCAGCCTTGTATCAGGATTGAAACAGGCATGGTAACTGACCTTGGCGTATTTTCCAGTGATCTGCGTCGGCTGTTCTGGCCCTTTCCTGGATGAGCCCGCTTTCACAGCGGCTGAACGCTGTGTGTACCTGTGGGGGCGGCCTTGCCCGCGAAGAGGCCAGTACTGACACTGGTTCTGTAGCAGGCGAGCCGTATAATGGCGGGGTCGCCACTTAATTTTTGGCTTTAACGGATTGGATATGACTGAACAGCAACCTGTTGCAGTTCTGGGAGGCGGCAGCTTCGGCACCGCCGTGGCGAACCTGCTGGCGGAAAACGGTGTGCCGGTGCGCCAATGGATGCGCGACACGGCGCAGGCCGAGGCCATGCGCGTCAATCGCGAGAATCCGCGCTACCTCAAGGGCATCCGCCTGCAGGATGGCGTGGAGCCGGTCAACGATCTGCTGGCCACCTTGCAGGCCAGCGAGTTGATCTTCGTCGCGCTGCCATCAAGTGCCTTGCGCAGTGTCCTGACGCCCCACGCCGAGCTGTTGCGGGGCAAGGGCCTGGTCAGCCTGACCAAGGGTATCGAGGCGCAGAGCTTCAAGCTGATGAGCCAGATCCTTGAAGAGATCGCCCCTGACGCCCGCATCGGGGTGCTGTCGGGCCCCAACCTGGCCCGCGAGATCGCCGAACATGCGCTGACCGCCACAGTGGTCGCCAGCGAGGACGAACAACTCTGCCAGCAAGTGCAGGATGTACTGCACGGGCGCACCTTCCGGGTCTACGCCAGCGCCGACCGCTTCGGCGTCGAACTGGGTGGGGCGCTGAAAAACGTCTACGCCATTATCGCTGGCATGGCCGTGGCCTTGGGCATGGGCGAGAACACCAAGAGCATGCTGATTACCCGGGCCCTGGCCGAGATGACCCGCTTTGCCGTCAGCCAGGGTGCCAACCCCATGACCTTCCTTGGCCTGGCCGGTGTCGGTGACCTGATCGTCACCTGCTCCTCGCCCAAGAGCCGCAACTACCAGGTGGGCCATGCGCTGGGCCAGGGGTTGAGCCTGGAACAGGCTGTCAGCCGCCTGGGCGAGGTGGCCGAAGGCGTCAACACCCTCAAGGTGCTCAAGGCCAAGGCGCAGGAGGTACAGGTGTACATGCCGCTGGTGGCGGGCTTGCATGCCATCCTGTTCGAAGGCCGCACACTGAACCAGGTGATCGAGCACCTGATGCGCGCCGAGCCCAAGACCGATGTCGATTTCATTTCCATCAGCGGTTTCAACTGAGCCCTTGGCGGCTCTGACACGAGCAAGGAGCAACACATGAACGATACGCCCGAACGCGCCCAGCGCGAGTCGATCATCCTGCGGGTGCTGTGGATGCTGGTGTTCCTGGTGGTCTGGCAACTGGCCGAATTGCTGCTCGGCGGCCTGGTACTGGTGCAACTCATCTACCGCCTGGTGTATGGCGCGCCCAGCGCCAGCCTGATGAACTTCGGCGACAGCCTGAGCCAGTACCTGGCGCAGATCGGCCGCTATGGCAGCTTCCACACTGAGCAGAAGCCCTGGCCATTTGCCGACTGGCCAGCACCGCGTGCCCCGGAAGGCGAGGCGCCGCATGCCGTGGCACCGGCCCCGCACCCGGTGCGGGACGAGGAACCCAAGCTGTGAAGCTGTGGGTGCTGCGCCACGGTGAGGCGGAGCCGCGGGCCAATACTGACGCCGAGCGCCGCCTGACCGGCCATGGTCGCGAGCAGGTGCTGCACAGCGCTGCCCGCCTGCTCGGGCAGCCGCTGCAGGCGATTATCGCCAGCCCCTACGTGCGCGCCCAGCAAACGGCGGCGCTGGTGCATGACACGCTGGGTTTCAGGGAGCCGGTGCGTACCGTGCCCTGGTTGACGCCAGAGAGTGATGTGCAGCAGGTCATCGGCGAAATCGAGCGCCTGGGGCTGGAGCATGTACTGCTGGTCAGCCACCAGCCGCTGGTGGGGAATCTGATCGGTGCGCTGGAGCATGGTCACCAACAGCAACCAGCCGCCATGAGCACCGCCAGCCTGGCGGAGCTGGAAGGGGAGTGGCCCTTGGCTGGGCTGATGACCCTCCGAGCGATCAGCCCACCGATGTGATTCCCCGGCAAATCGATAAGGCAACTGGCATTTTTGTCAGTTGCCGCACTTGATGGCCCCTTGCTAGCGTTGCCTCAAAGCAATCAGGCAGGGAGCAGCGGATGAGCGGTGAAATGCGGGAGCTGTTGAGTTCCCTGGACCTGCAACCCACCGTGGACAAGGTGGAGCAAGGCGTTACGCTGGACTTCGCCCAGTACAGCCTGCTGCGCGATTCGGCCGACGCCAAGCTCTACCAGTTGCTGCACAAGGTCAACCGCAACGGCAACCTGGAGCCTGCTACCAGGCAGCAAAGCGATCGGGACCTGCGCACGCTGCAGGACGCATGCCTGCGAGTCTCCCACCTGCTACAAACCAGTTGCCTGGCCTTGCGCCGTCTGCAACTCGACTTTCAGGACCAGCGCTTGGCCCGTGAGGCGCTGGAAAGCCAGTTGGCCTACATGCAGGCCTGCTTGCGCCGGTCTTTGGCCAGCTTCGACCGCTCGGCGTGACCTGATAGCCCTCGTTGATGACCTTTCCGAATGTTGCTGAATCGCGCCCCGATGCCGACAATGAGCCATCATCTTCCGTCCGGACCAGGCGCCATGTCGCAGCAGATCTTCTTCGCTCATGCCAACGGTTTCCCTTCGGCCACGTATGGCAAGCTGTTCGCTGCCCTGGCGCCGGACTACCAGGTGCGGCACCTGGCCCAGCACGGCCACGATCCGCGCTTTCCGGTAGACGACAACTGGCAGAGCCTGGTCGATGAGCTGCTGCATCACCTGGCGCAGCAGGACCAGCCCATCTGGGGTGTCGGGCATTCGCTGGGAGGAGTGTTGCACCTGCATGCTGCCTTGCGTCGCCCCGAGTACTACCGTGGGGTGGTGATGCTCGACTCGCCGGTGCTCACCCGTGCCGACCAGTGGCTGCTGCGCACCGCCAAGCGTTTCGGTTTCATTGACCGCATTACCCCGGCCGGCCGCACGTTGGGGCGCCGCGAAGTTTTCAATGACCGCGACAGTGCCCGGGACTATTTTGCTGGCAAGTCACTGTTTCGCCATTTTGACCCCGACTGCCTCGAAGCCTATGTAGAACATGGCCTGCAGGCGATGGAGCAGGGGCTGCAACTGCGCTTCGATCCGGCCACCGAAATCAGTATCTACCGCAGCATCCCGCACACCAGCCCCGCGCCCGCACGGCAGTTGCAGGTGCCGCTGGCCATGGTGCGCGGCGAGCGCAGCAACGTCATTCGCCGTCACCACACCCTGGCGGTGCGCGGTATGCCCAAAGGCGAATACCACAGTGTGCCCGGCGGCCACATGTTCCCGCTGGAGCGCCCGACCGACACCGCCAGCCTGATCAAGGGCCTGTTCGACCGCTGGAGCCAGGCATGAGCGCGCAGGTGCAGGAAGTGCGCCTCAGCCTGGGCCATATCGAACTGGCGGCTCACCTGTTCGGCCCCGAGGACGGGCTGCCGGTAATTGCCCTGCATGGCTGGCTGGATAACGCCAACAGTTACGCCCGCCTGGCGCCGCAACTGAAGGGCCTGCGCATCGTCGCCCTGGACCTGGCCGGGCACGGTTACTCGGAACACCGTCCGCCTGGTGCCGGCTATGCCCTGGCCGACTACGCCCACGACGTGCTGCGGGTTGCCGAGCAGCTGGGTTGGCAGCGTTTCGCCCTGTTGGGCCACTCGCTGGGCGCAATCATTTCGGTACAACTGGCCGGCGCCTTGCCCGACCGGGTCAGCCACCTGGCGTTGATCGACGGCGTCATCCCGCCGACCGGTGCCGAGCAGGACGCAGGCGAGCGCTTGGGGATGGCGCTGCAAGCCCAGTTGCGGCTGGATGGCAAACGCAAGTCGGTGTACGCAACGCTGGAAGAAGGCGTGCATGCGCGGATGAAAGGCATGGTCGCGGTCAGCCGCGAGGCTGCAGAATTGCTGGGGCAACGTGGCCTGATGCCGGTACCCGGTGGCTACAGCTGGCGCAGTGACAGCCGCCTCACCCTGCCATCGCCGGTGCGCCTGAGTGAAGCCCAGGCCATGGCCCATGTGCGCCGGGTGAGTTGCCCGGCGCTGTTGGTGGTGGCCGCCGACGGCATGCTGGCGCGCCACGCCGCGTTGCTTGAGCAGCTACCCTTTGAGCAGGTGACGCTGCCCGGTGGCCATCACCTGCACCTGAATGATGAGCAGGGCGCGGCCCTTGTCGCAGACTGTATCAATCGCTTCTTTGGCTTTGCTTGACTTGCACCGGACAAGTGTCGAGGCTTGGCGGGTTGAACAGGGAGACAACCATGCAACTGCCAGACATCCTGGAGCTTCACTTCGGCGCCGCGCGCCGCCTGGTTCGCCAATGAGCGCGCCTGTTGCCATCCGTACTGCTGTCGCCGCCTGCCTGGCGCTGGCCAGCCCTTTGTTGTGGGCGGGCAGCCTGCCGGTGCCGGTGGACGCAAAGGTCGTTGACCAGCGCCCGGCCGTGGAGCAGGAGCGTGTCTACCCCATGGGCCCGCTGCGCAAGATCAGCGGCCGCCTGCGGGTCGAGAACAAGGTCGAGAGCCGCGGCCAGGTCAGCTCGGTAACCTACGAACTGCCAGTCGAACGGACTGCACGTGAAGCCTTCACCAGTGCCCGCGAAGAGCTGCAGCGTGACGGCGGTTACCCGTTGTTCTGGTGCCAGGGCCGCGATTGCGGCGAGGCCAGCCTGTGGGCCAACGATGTGTTCGCCAATGCCCGCCTCAACGGTGGCGACGAGCAGCAGGCGTTCATCTTGCTGCGCCGCTCGGCAGAAGAGGCCGACACCTTGGTCGCGCTGTACAGCGTCACCCGTGGCAACCGCCGCGCCTACCTGCATGTGGAGGAGTTCGTCGCCGGCAGCCCGCTGGGCGAGCTGCTGCCAACCGCCGCCACGGTGCTGCGCGAAATGCGTGACACCGGCAAGCTCGACTACCCTGACCTTGCTGCACCGCAAGACACCTGGGTGAACCTGCTGGCCCGCAGCCTTAACCTCGACAGCACCTTGCGCGCCAGCCTCAGTGGCGCCCAGGCCGAAGCCTGGCGCGAGGCGCTGGTCAAGGCCGGTGTGCGCAATGGCCGCCTTGAGGTCGGCAGTGCGCCTACAGACGGCCTGCACCTTGAACTGATCCGTTGAACGAGCGCCACCATGGTTAACAATGATCGCCTGCTGGTCCAGATTCTGCTGCTGGCGTTACTGGGCGCCGGCCTGTGGGTGATGGCACCGTTCATTTCGGCATTGCTGTGGGGGGCCATCCTGGCCTTTGCCAGTTGGCCGTTGATGCGCTTGCTGGCCCGTGTGCTGGGCGGGCGTGAAACCCTCGCGGCAAGCCTGCTGACCACGGCCTGGATCCTGATCGTGGCACTGCCGCTGGTGTGGCTGGGGTTCAACCTGGCCGATCACATTCGCGATGCCACGGCGTTTGTACGTGACGTGCAGGTCGATGGCCTTCCCGATGCGCCGGCCTGGCTGGGTGGCATTCCATTCGTGGGCGAGCGCCTGGTCAACGGGTGGCAATCGCTGGACCAGCAAGGCGCGGCCTTGCTGGCCTCGGCCAAGCCCTACTTCGGGCAGGTGGGCAACTGGTTGCTGGCGCGCAGTGCGCAGATCGGCAGCGGTGTGCTGGAACTGACCCTGAGCCTGGTGTTCGTGTTCTTCTTCTACCGCGACGGGCCGCGTCTGGCAGCCTTCGTGTTGCGCTTGCTGCACCGGCTGATGGGCGAGCGCGCCGAGTATTACCTGGAGCTGGTAGCCGGTACCGTGCAGCGGGTGGTCAACGGGGTGATCGGCACGGCGGCGGCGCAGGCGCTGCTGGCGCTGATCGGCTTCCTGATTGCCGGGGTGCCCGGGGCGATCGTGCTGGGCCTGGTGACCTTCATGCTCAGCCTGATCCCCATGGGCCCGCCACTGGCCTGGATCCCGGCCACTGCCTGGCTGGTGTGGAAGGGCGAATACGGCATGGCGGTGTTCCTGGGTATCTGGGGCACCTTCGTCATCAGCGGCGTGGACAACGTGCTCAAGCCGTACCTGATCAGCCGTGGCGGCAACCTGCCACTGGTGATCGTGCTGCTGGGTGTATTCGGTGGCTTGCTTGCGTTTGGCTTCATTGGCCTGTTCATTGGGCCGACCTTGCTGGCGGTCGGTTACAGCCTGCTGCTGGACTGGAGCCGTAACGCCGCACAGCAGCCGCCACAGCAATAAGCCTGTAACGGGCTCTTCGCGGGCACGCCCGCTCCCACATGTACTGCACAGTCTTCATGGCCTGTGTTGTACCGGTGGATTCACCGGCGAAGAGGCCAGTACAGGCAGCCCAACAAGCTGATCTTTACGCATTCTTTATACCTCCCCCCATCCCCAGATCTCGCCCCTTTACGCCCCTCCCTAAGACAATTTCCCCAAAGCGGCCCAAGCCGTAACACGGGGAGAACCACTCATGAACATGCTCGACGGGCTGTCACTGCTGCTGGCAGTGGCCTTGGCGTTTTATCTGCTGGTGGCGCTGCTGCGCGCCGATCGCAGCTAGGGAGCGACCATGCACAGTTACGATTTCGCCTTGCTCCTGGCGTTCTTTGCCATCGTGCTGCTACCGGCACCCTGGCTCGGGCGGTTCTACTTCAAGGTCATGGAAGGCCAGCGCACCTGGCTGTCGCCACTACTCGGCCCGGTCGAGCAAGCTTGCTACCGGCTGGCGGGGGTGAACGACAGCCAGGAGCAGAACTGGCGGCAGTACACCCTGGCCCTGCTGGCCTTCAACCTGGTCGGGTTCCTGCTGCTGTTCGCCGTGCTGCTATTGCAGGGCTACCTGCCGCTCAACCCGCAGCACCTGCCAGGCCAGGAATGGTCGCTGGCGTTCAATACCGCCGTCAGTTTCGTGACCAACACCAACTGGCAGGCCTACAGCGGTGAGGCCTCGGTCAGCTATTTGAGCCAGATGCTCGGCCTGACCGTGCAGAACTTTGTCAGTGCTGCCACCGGCCTGGCCGTGCTGGTTGCGCTGTGCCGTGGCATTGCCCGGCGCAGCACCTCGACGCTGGGCAACTTCTGGGTCGACATGACCCGTGCCACCCTCTACTGCTTGCTGCCGCTGTGCTTGCTGTTGGCGCTGTTGCTGGTATGGCAGGGCGTGCCGCAGACCTTTGCCGACTATGCCCATGCGCTGACCTTGCAAGGTGCTGACCAGACCATTCCACTGGGGCCGGCTGCCAGCCAGATCGCTATCAAGCAATTGGGTACCAATGGTGGCGGCTTCTTCGGCGTCAACTCGGCGCACCCGTTCGAAAACCCCACGGCCTGGAGCAACCTGTTCGAGGTGGCTTCGATCATCCTCATTCCGGTGGCCTTGGTGTTCACCTTCGGCCACTACGTGAAGGACCTGCGCCAGAGCCGCGCCATCCTCGCCTGCATGCTTGCCCTGTTCCTGATCGGTGGCAGCACGGCGTTGTGGTCCGAGCATCAACCCAACCCGGCCCTGCAGAACCCGCAGGTGCAGCAGACCGGCCCCCTGGAGGGCAAGGAAAGCCGCTTCGGCACCACCGGTTCGGTGCTGTGGACGGTCACTACCACCGCGGCCTCGAACGGCTCGGTCAACGCCATGCACGACAGCCTGAACCCGCTGACCGGCATGGTGGCGATGGTCAACATGATGGTCGGCGAGGTGATCTTCGGCGGCGTCGGGGCTGGCCTCTACGGCATGCTGTTGTTCGTCCTGATCGCGGTGTTCCTGGCCGGGCTGATGATTGGCCGCACCCCGGAATACCTGGGCAAGAAACTCCAGGCCCGTGAGGTGCAGTTGCTGGTGGCGACCCTGCTGGTGATGCCGGTGGGCGTGCTGGTGCTTGGCGCCATTGCTGCCAGCCTGCCAGGCCCGGCGGGGGCGGTCACCAACCCTGGGGCGCATGGTTTCAGCCAGCTGCTGTACGCCTATACCTCGGGCACGGCCAACAACGGCTCGGCGTTCGCCGGTTTTGGCGCCAACACGGTGTACCACAACCTGATGATCGGCCTGGCCATGCTCATCGGCCGCTTTGGCTACATCCTGCCGATCCTGGCCTTGGCCGGCAGCCTGGCGGCGAAGAAAAGCGCGCCACAGGGGCAGAACAGCTTCCCCACCCACGGCCCGCTGTTCACCGGCCTGCTGCTGGTGACCATTTTGCTGGTCGGTGGCCTGACCTTCCTGCCGACCCTGGCCCTTGGGCCAATCGCCGAACACCTGAGCCTGGGTTTTTGAGGACCGATCATGAACATGCCCATTCCTGAAGTGAATACCCGGCACACTGCCAAGGACCAGACCCGCTTCGCCGCGCTGTGGCGCCCGGCGCTGGTGCAGGCGTTCGTCAAGCTCGACCCGCGTCAGCTCAAACGCTCGCCGGTGATGCTGGTGGTGGCCCTGACCGCAGTGCTCACCACCGTGCTGTGCTTCGCCCCCGGTAATGGCGTGAGCACGGGTGTTGCCGTGCAAATCGCCCTGTGGCTGTGGTTTACCGTGCTGTTCGCCAACTTCGCCGAAGCCCTCGCCGAGGGCCGTGGCAAGGCCCGCGCCGACAGCCTCAAGGCCGGTAGCCAAGGCCTGACCGCTCAGCGTCGCCAGCGTGATGGCAGTTACGAGACGGTTGCTGCCAGCGCGCTGCGCAAGGACGACGTGGTACGCGTGGTAGCCGGCGAGATGATCCCCGGCGACGGCGAGGTGCTTGAAGGTATCGCGGCGGTCAACGAGGCCGCCATTACCGGCGAGTCTGCACCCGTGATCCGCGAGTCCGGCGGCGACCGCTCGGCGGTCACCGGCAACACCCGGTTGGTCTCCGACTGGCTGCTGATCCGTATTACCAGCAACCCAGGCGAGTCGACCCTGGACCGCATGATTGCCCTGGTCGAAGGTGCCAAGCGACAGAAGACTCCCAACGAGATCGCCCTAGACATCCTGCTGATCGGCCTGACGCTGATCTTCCTGATCGTGGTGGTGACCTTGCAGCCGTTCGCCCAATTTGTGGGGGGCAGCCTGCCGCTGATCTTCCTGGCTGCGTTGCTGGTGACGCTGATCCCCACCACCATCGGCGGGCTGCTGTCGGCCATCGGCATCGCCGGCATGGACCGGCTGGTGCGGCTGAACGTCATTGCCCGCTCGGGCCGTGCAGTGGAAGCCGCCGGTGACGTGCATACGCTGATGCTCGACAAGACCGGTACGATCACCTTCGGCAACCGCCGCTGCAGCGCGCTGCATGCAGCACCGGGCATCGCTGCCAAGGAACTGGGGGAGGGCGCCTTGCTGGCCTCGCTGGCTGACGATACTGCCGAGGGCAAGTCGATTGTCGAGTACCTGCGCCAGTTGCACGACTTCGTCGAGCCTCCCGCCGGTCAGTTCGAAGCCGTGGCCTTCAGCGCCGAAACGCGCCTGTCGGGCATCGACTACCAGCAGCACCGCTACCGCAAGGGCGCGGTAGATGCAGTGCTGGCGTTCGTCGGCATGCAACGCCTGGAAATGCCCCCGGCGCTGGCCCGCGAAGTGGAACGTATTGCCCAGAGTGGCGGCACACCACTGCTGGTGTGTATCGACAAGCGCCTGCTTGGCGTGATCCACCTCAAGGACGTGGTCAAACCCGGCATCCGCGAGCGCTTCGCCGAACTGCGCAAGCTGGGCATCCGCACGGTGATGGTGACCGGCGACAACCCGTTGACTGCCGCTGCCATCGCCGCCGAAGCGGGCGTGGATGACGTACTGGCCGAGGCCACCCCCGAGAAGAAGCTGGCGCGCATTCGCCAGGAGCAGAACGACGGTCGCCTGGTGGCCATGTGCGGCGACGGCGCCAACGACGCCCCGGCACTGGCCCAGGCCGATGTGGGCATGGCCATGAACGACGGCACCCAGGCCGCGCGCGAGGCGGCCAACATGGTCGACCTGGACAGCGATCCGACCAAGCTGCTGGATGTAGTACAGGTCGGCAAGGAGTTGCTGGTGACCCGCGGTGCGTTGACCACGTTCTCTATTGCCAACGACGTGGCCAAGTACTTCGCCATCCTGCCAGCGCTGTTTGCGGCCATCTACCCGCAGCTGGGCGTACTCAACCTGATGCACCTGGCCAGCCCACAGAGCGCGATCCTGTCGGCCATCGTGTTCAACGCGCTGATCATCATCGTGCTGATCCCGCTGGCGTTGCGTGGCGTGCGGGTGCAGGCGGCCAGTGCGGCGCACCTGTTGCGGCGCAACCTGCTGATCTACGGCCTGGGCGGCATTCTGGTGCCATTTGCCGGGATCAAGCTGATCGACCTGCTGCTCAATGCCCTGAACCTGGTCTGAGGAGGCCGCCATGAATGCTTATGTACGCCCGGCGTTGAGCCTGGCCCTGTTGATGACGCTGGTGACCGGCGCACTGTATCCGCTGGCAGTGACCGGCACCGCCCAGGTTGTTTTTCCGGACCAGGCCAATGGCAGCCTGGTGCGGGATGACCAGGGCCAGGTGCGCGGTTCGGCACTGATCGCCCAGGAATTCAAGGGTGATGGCTGGTTCCATGCACGGCCGTCGGCAGGCGCTTACGCCACGGTGGCCAGCGGTGCCAGCAACCTTTCGCCAAGCAATCCGGCGCTGGCCGAGCGGGTCAAGGGGGAGGCGGCTGCGCTGTATCAGGTGCAGCAGGGGCCGGTGCCGCAGGCGTTGCTGACCACCTCGGGCAGCGGCCTCGACCCACACCTGCCACCGGAGGCGGTTGCCTATCAGATCCCACGTGTGGCGGCGGCGCGGAAACTGCCGGTGGAGCGCTTGCAAGCCTTGCAGGAAGAGGCCACCCTCCACCCATTGATCGGCCCACCGGTGGTCAATGTACTGGCGTTGAACAAGGCCTTGGAAAAGCTCGCAATTACCAAATGAAATTGAAGCGGTAGCAGGGACCCTGTGGGAGCGGGTTCACCCGCGAATGCGATAGTGCTGCCGGCAACGCATTCGCGGGTGAACCCGCTCCCACAGTTACGGTGCTTGCCCCTGAAAAAGCAAAGGATGAAACATGAGTGATTCCGCCCGCGCAGATGCGCTGTTGGCTAACCTACCGCGCACCGGCCGGGGTCGGCTGAAGGTGTTCCTCGGCGCCGCCCCCGGCGTCGGCAAGACCTTCGCCATGCTCCAGGCCGCCCACGGCCAGCAACGTCAGGGTGTGCAGGTGCTGGCCGGGGTGGTGGAAACCCACGGCCGTGCTGAAACCGAAGCGCTGCTCGCCGGCCTTCAGCAGCAGCCGTTGCTGCGCAGCCAGTACCGTGGCGTCACCCTTGAGGAAATGGACCTCGACGGCCTGCTCAAGGCTGCGCCGGCCTTGGCTCTGGTCGACGAACTGGCCCACACCAACGCCCCCGGCAGCCGCCACGCCAAGCGCTGGCAGGACGTGCAGGAGCTGCTGGCCGCCGGCATCGACGTGTACACCACGGTCAACGTCCAGCACCTGGAAAGCCTCAACGACAAGGTGCGCGACATCACGGGGGTACAAGTGCGTGAAACCCTGCCGGACTGGGTGCTGCAGGAAGCCTTCGAACTGGTGCTGATCGACCTGCCCCCCCGTGAACTGCTCGAACGCCTGCGTGAAGGCAAGGTTTACGTGCCCGAGCAGGCGCGGGCGGCCATCGATGCTTACTTCTCGCAAACCAACCTCACCGCCTTGCGCGAACTGGCCATGCAAACTGCCGCCGCGCAGGTCGATGCCGACCTCGCCGACGGCTATCGCCAGCGTGGCCAAGAGGCCCCGGCCTTGCGCGGGCGGCTTCTGGTAGGCGTGGACGGCGACGACCAGGCCGAACGCCTGGTGCGCCATGCCAGCCGCGTGGCGCAACGCCGCCACCTGCCCTGGAGCCTGGTGCATGTGGACAACGGCCGCCTGCGCGACGAAACCGCGCGTCACCGTTTGCAGGCCGCGCAGCAGCTGGCCGAGCGCCTGGGCGGTGAGGTGGTGCTGCTAAGGGCTGGCGAAGTGGCGCGCACGTTGATCCAGCATGCCGCCGAACGGCGGGCCAGCCTGGTGCTGGTGGGGCAGTCCCGTGACCGCCTGCGTCGTCGCCTGTTCGGTGCCGGTGTGGCTGCGCGGCTGCTGCGCGAAAGCCATGGGCTGGAAATCAACGTGCTGGACCGCGACATGCAGCCGCACGCACCGCGGTCGGCGGTGCGGCGGGTGTGGGTGTGGCGCCACTACCTGCTGGCGCTGCTGGCCACGGTCATGGCGGCGGGGCTGGCCTGGGCGGTGTCGAGTGTGCTGGCGCTGCCCAACATCTCGCTGGTGTTTCTGGCTGCGGTGTTGCTGGTGGCGGTGCGCAGCAGCCTGGGGCCTGCGCTGGCGTGCGCCGCGTTATCGTTCCTGACTTACGATTTTCTGTTCATTCCACCCAATTTCTCGTTCAGCATCCAGCGCGAAGAAGACGTGCTGACCTTGGTGTTCTTCCTGCTGATGGCCGCGCTTACCGGCAACCTCGCCGCGCGCCAGCGCCGCCAGTTGCAGGCGCTGCGCGAAACCCAGGCGCAGACCAGCCAGTTGCTTGACCTGTCGCGCCGACTGACCGTGGCCACCGACCGCCAGGCCGTGTTCAATGCCGCCGGCCAGCATCTGGACGGCTGGCAAGACATGCAGGTGTGCCTGCTGGAGCGCAACGCTGAAGGCCAGCTGCAGGTGGCCAGCGGCGAAGCCCACGCCTTCAGCGACACCGAACGGGCTGCCGCCGATTGGGCCTGGCAGCACGGCCAGGCCGCTGGCCATGGCAGCGACACCTTGCCCAATGGCCGCTGGTGGTGGTGGCCGCTGGCGGTGGACGAACAGCCTTTGGCACTGCTGGGTGTGCGCCCGCGCAACGGGCAGCCGCTCAACGACCCACGCCGGCGTCTGCTGACGGCCTTGGGCCAGCCACTGGCTCAGGCCCTGGCCCGCGCCCGTCTGGCCGAGCAGTTGGAGGCTGCGCGCCTGCATGGCGAAACTGAGCAGCTGCGCAGCGCCTTGCTGGCGTCCGTCTCCCACGACCTGCGCACGCCGTTGACCGCCATGCGCGGCAGTATCGACAGCCTGCTGGCGTTGGGCGAAGCGATCCCGCCTGAAGACCGCCGCGAGCTGTTGGAGGGCACCCGCAACGAGGCCGAACGCCTCGACCGCTATATCCAGAACCTGCTGGACATGACCCGCCTGGGCCATGGTGGCCTCAAGCTTGCCCGCGACTGGGTAGCCCCGGGCGACATCGTTGGCAGTGCGCTGAACCGCCTGCGCGTCGTGCTGGCGCCGCTGCGGGTGCACACCGACGTACCGGCCGAGCTGCCGTTGCTGTTCGTGCATGCGGCGCTGATCGAACAGGCGCTGGTCAACGTGCTGGAAAACGCCGCACGCTTCTCCCCGGCCAATGGTCGGCTGGAGCTGCAAGTGGCCGTGCATGAAGACCAGTTGCGCTTTACCGTCAGCGATCAGGGCCCGGGCATTCCAGTCGCCGACCGCGAGAAGATTTTCGACATGTTCTATACCGCTGCCCGTGGTGACCGCGGCGGGCAGGGCACAGGCCTGGGCCTGGCAATCTGCCAGGGCATGATCGGCGCCCATGGCGGGCAGATTCTGGTGGGCGAAGGCATTGATGGCCAGGGCACCGGCATCACTTTATGCTTGCCGCTACCCCCTCAACCTGAAGCCGAAAGCGAAACCCCATGAGCCAGTCCGCCACCCTGTTGGTCATCGACGATGAACCGCAGATCCGCAAGTTCCTGCGCATCAGCCTGGCCTCGCAGGGCTACAAGGTGCTCGAAGCCGCTACCGGCCAGGAAGGGCTGGCCCAGGCTGCACTGGGCAAGCCGGACCTGGTGGTGCTCGACCTGGGCCTGCCGGACATGGACGGCCAGCAGGTGCTGCGTGAACTGCGCGAATGGAGCGCGGTGCCGGTGATGGTGCTGTCGGTGCGCGCCAGTGAAGTGCAGAAGGTGGATGCGCTGGACGGCGGGGCCAATGACTACGTGACCAAGCCTTTTGGCATCCAGGAATTTCTGGCGCGGGTGCGGGCCTTGCTACGCCAGGTGCCACAGGCCGGGGGCTCGGAAGTGGCAGCCAGCTTTGGGCCACTGACCGTGGATTTTGCCTTTCGCCGGGTGACCCTGGACGGTGTGGAGGTGGCGTTGACGCGCAAGGAGTATGCCTTGCTGGCGCTATTGGCCGGGCACCCAGGGCGGGTGATTACCCAGCAGCAACTGCTCAAGGATGTCTGGGGGCCTACCCATGTAGAGAATACCCACTACCTTCGGATCGTGGTCGGGCATCTGCGGCAGAAGCTGGGTGATGACCCCACGGCGCCACGGTTCATCATCACCGAGGCAGGGGTGGGATACAGATTGGTGGCGCCGATAGCCTGACCCGCTTCCACAGCAACGAGCTCATTACCCCTGTTCTATACGTGACAGCGCAGCCTAAAGGCCTGGGCAATCTCCAAAAGGGCAGCGACGCCTGCAAGGGGCTTCACGCCCTGGGTGGCTCCTTCTCGAACAGCTGGCGCATTACCTCCAGGTAGCGTCGAGCGCCCAGGCCCAACGGGCGCGATTTGATCCAGATGATGTCCACCCACAGGCGCAGGCGGCTGGCCATGTTGTCAAAGCGCACCTCGGCCAGTGCACCGGAAGCAATCAGCGGTTCAACCAGCGGCTGCGGCAGATAGGCCCAGCCCAGCCCGGACTGCACCAGCTCCAGCGTGGCCAGGTAGCTGTCGGTCAGCCAGATGCGCCGCGACAGCACCATGCGCGGGTCCGACCCGGTGGCCTTGCCCGAGGCCACGATGATCTGCCGTTGTTCGGCAAAGGCCTCTTCAGGCAGTGGCGTGCCGCTGTTCTGCCCGGCCGGATGGCGCGGTGAGGCGACGGCCACCAGCAGTTGGCTGCCGGCTTCGAGGAACGACTCACGTTCGTCGATGCCGGGCCGTTCGAACACCAGTGCCAGTTGCACACTGCCGTCATGCAACAGGCGAATGGCTTCGGTCTGGGTGGCGGAGCGCACTTCGATTTCCAGGCTGGGAAATTCCTGGGCGAGGGTTTCCAGTGGCTGGCTCCAGCGGCCAGTCTGTAGCTCGGGCGCCACGGCGATGGTCAGGCGTTTTTCCAGGCCCTTGTGCAGTTGCAGGGCCTGGGCATCCAGCAGGTTGAGCTGGCAGATCACCTGCCTGGCCTGGGGCTCAAGCGCCAGGGCGGCGCTGGTGGGCAAGGCTTTGCGCGTGGCCCGGTCGAACAGCGGCAGGTCCAGCTCCGCTTCCAGTTGGGCGATTGCCATGCTTACGGCCGAAGGCACGCGGCCCAGCTTGCGCGCGGCGGCGGAGAACGAGCCGGCATCCAGCACCGCGAGGAAAATTGCCAAGGAGTCGCTGGTAAAGGCCATTGTCAGTAAACCTGATGATGATCATCTTTTATTGCTAGAAATTATGAACACTAATGCGCGTACAGGACAGTCCCCCCCGATGGAGAAGAGCGTGCATAGACCAACCGCGTGGCATGTCACTCACTGGAGTACAGACCCGTTCAGCCTCGGTGCCTACAGCGCGCTGTTGCCTGGAGGGACACCGCAGCATCGAAGTGACCTGGGCCAGGTGCTGCATGAGCGTTTGGTCATCGCCGGGGAAGCCTGTGACGCCAGCGCCCCGGCAATGACTCATGGCGCCTGGAATGACGGGCTGCGTGCCGCCGAGGCAGCCTTGAGTGCCGGCGCGCGCAGGGTGATCGTGATCGGCGCGGGCTGTGCAGGCCTGGCTGCAGCACAACGCCTGCGGGCGCAGGGTGTCGATTGCACTGTGCTGGAGGCACGGGGGCGAACAGGTGGCCGCACGCATTCTGTCGACCTGGGCGGCATAAAGGCGGATGAAGGCGCTGCATGGCTGCAGCATTTCGCTGAGAACCCATTGGCCACCGTTGCGCAGCAGCACGGCTTGGCTTGCGTCGAGACCGACTTCAGCCGCCCGCTTGCAGCTGCAAGGGGCGGGGTACTGCCCGATGTCGACGGCGCCTGGGCTGCCTTGACCAAAAGTATCGACCGGCGGCAGCCCTTGTCTGAGGCGATCAACCGCTACTTGGCCACACTCGACCCTGCGCGCAGGCGCGCCACACAGTTTGCCATCGACGCCAATCTTGTCCTGGAAGCGTGTTTGCCAGTGGAGCAACTGTCGCTCAGTGCGCTGGACGAAGAGGGTGTCGGGCATGGCGATAGCATGCTGCCAGGCGGCTACAGCGAGCTTGTCGACTTGCTGGCAAAGGACCTGGATATCCACCTGAACACTCCGGTAACCCACATCGACTGGTCGAGCGCGCGCGTCAAGGTGAATGAAGAGGTGTGCGATTTCTGCATTTGCACTGTCCCTGTGGGGGCGTTGAAGATGTTGCACTTCACCCCGGCGTTACCTGAAACACAGCAACAAGCGCTGGTACATCTGGGCATGGGCAAGCTGGAGAAGGTGATTCTGCAGTTCGATGAGCGCTGGTGGCCGTGTTCACCCTCCGGCTACCTGCGCTGGTATGACGTGCCTGCCAGTTGGGGTGAGTGGCTGGACCTGACTGATGCCGTAGGCAAGCCCACCATTGCCGGGCTGATTGCCGCCGATGCGATCGAGCGCCAGTTCAGCGGGCGCACGGATGAACAGATCGCCATGGCAGCAACGGGGGCATTGCAGGCGTGGGCCGCAGCCATCGGGCCCACGCCGTGATACTTACAGGCCTTCGCCCAGCACTCGGTCAATGCAGTCGACAAAGTAGTCCACGCTCGCCCGGGTGGTGCACATCGGTGGCTTGATCTTGAGGATATTCAGGTAGTCCCCGGTCGGCTGCATGAAGATGCCCAGGTCACGCAGGCGATTGCACAACGTCATGGTCTCTTCGGTGGCCGGCTCCAGGGTTGCGCGGTCGCGAACCAGCTCCAGCCCCAGGTAGAAGCCCGAGCCATGTGCCGCCCCGGCCAGTGGGTGCTTGTCGACCAGCGCCTGCAGGCGGGCCTTGAAGTAGCGCCCGGTGTCGCGGGCGTTGTCCCACAGGCCTTCTTCCTGCATCACGTCCAGCACCGCCATACCGATGCGGCAGCTGACCGGGCTGCCACCGGCCGAGGAGAAGAAGTAACCCTCGGCCTCCAGCGCCTCGGCGATTTCGCGGCGGGTGATGACCACGCCCAGCGGCTGGCCGTTGCCCATGCCCTTGGCCATGGTGATGATGTCGGGCACCACGCCCTGCTCCTCGAAACCCCAGAAGTATTCGCCCAGGCGGCCATAACCCACCTGCACTTCGTCGGCGATGCATACCCCGCCACGGGCGCGGACCTTGGCATAGGCATCGCTCAGGTAGCCGGCCGGCAACGAGATGCCGCCGGCATTACCGTACACCGGCTCGCAGATGATGCCCGCCAGCTGGCGGCCACGGGCATCCAGGTCAGCCAGTTTGGCGTCGACGTCCTGCAGGTAGTCCGCGGCGCTGTCGGCACCGCGGAAACGCCCGCGGAAGGTGTTCGGTGCCTCGACCGGGTGCACCCAGTCCGGGCGGGTTTCCAGGGCTTGCGGGTTGTCGGCGATGGACGTGGAGATGGCATCGGTGGCCACCGACCAGCCGTGGTAGGCCTCCAGCACGCTGAGCAGGTCACGCCCGCCGCTGTAGGCCCAGGCCAGGCGAATCGCCAGGTCGTTGGCTTCTGTGCCGCTGTTGACCATGAACACCCGGTCGAAACCTTCGGGTGCCAGCGCCAGCAGGCGCTCGGAGAACTCGGTGATGGCGGCGTAGTGGAAGCGCGAGTTGGTGTTCAGCAGCGACCACTGCCGCGCCGACTCGGCGACCATGCGAGGGTGGCCATGCCCTAGCACCGCGACGTTGTTGAGCATGTCCAGGTATGAACGGCCCTGCATGTCGATCAGGTAGTTGCGCCAGCCGCGTTCGATGTGTGGCGGCTGCGCGTAGTAGTGCTTCTGCGAACGGGCGAAGCTGGCGTCGCGGCGGGCCAGCAGGGCTTGCGGATCGGGTAGCGGCTGGGCATCGCAATCGAAGCCCAGCAGCGCGGCTGGCGACGGGCACAGGGCCAGCCAGGCGGCAGCGTGTGACGGGGTGGCGAAGAATGGCGGCTGGATGCCGTCGTCCAGGCACACCTGTATGCTGAGGAAACCACAGCTGTTGCCCAGGGACTGGCCTTTTTCCACGGCTTGGCCTTCTGCCGGTGCGTTTTCCAGGCCGTGCAGCCACAAAGCCCAATGCGCGGTGCGCAGGCAGCCACGGCCGTCGCCGTGTCGCTGCCAGGTGCCGGGTGCTGGCGCTTGCACCAGGGTACCGTTGGGCAGGTGCAGCTCAACGCCGAGGGCGCAGGTGGCGGGCTCTTCGGGGCGGTCGATGTGGGTTTGCGACAGGCGATATTGCCCGTGCAGGCTGCAGGCCGGAGCGGCCTGCGAAGCCAGCAGACGCTGGTCGAAACCGGGCTGCTCCCAGTTGCCGGCCTCGCAGTGTGTGCTGAGTACCCCCAGGTCCACCCGTGTTACCGCCTGCCTGGCCAGCTCGGGGAGCAGGGGTGCGCAACCGTTGAAGTCCGGCGCCTTGGGTTGCAGGCCCGCAGCCTGCAGGATGGCCGCCTCCATCAGGGCGATGGGCACGGCGGTGGCAGTGTTGAAAATTTCCCATTCGTGGGCAATGTTGTCGCGGGTGTACTGGTTGCCCGGGTCGACGGCGAGCTGCTTTTCACTGCTCAGCACCAGTACGGCAGCGCGGTTCAGCACCAATGGCCACAGCGCGCGCAGTTCGGCCTCGGTCAACGGGTTGAGCGCCTGGTAGGCCCGCACGGCTGGCAGGATGCGCAGTGGGTCGCCCTCGGCGTGGTGCAACAGCGCAGCGCAGGTTACCGACAGGTCGGCGATGCGCCAGGTGCGCAGCAGGTCGCCGAAATCGATCACGCCTTGCAGTTGCCACTGGCGCTGGGCATCACGGGCCCACACGGTGTTGTCGTCGGTGATGTCCAGGTGCACGGCCTGGCTTGGCAAATCATCAACCAGCGGCATCAGGCGCTCTCGGGCCTGGCGGGTGGCGTGTTCGATGCGGGCGCGCTGCCCGCTGTGCTGCAGTACCGGCAGCAGATGATCGATCAACGCCTGGGCATGCTGCGGGTCCCATTGCAGGGTGCGCGCAAGGCCTGGGTGGTCGAAGCCGGCCAGGGCCTTGTCCAGCTTCGCACAGAGCCCGCCCAGCTCAGCCATCAGGTGTGGCTCCATGTGCTTGAGACGGGTCAGCGGCTGCCCTTCGATGTAATCGAGCAGCCGCAGGCGCAGTGGTTGTTCGTCGATGTCCAGTTCCAGCAACCCCATGCCGTTGTGGGCCAAGCGTACGGCGGGTACCGGCAAACCCTGCTCGCGCAGGAAGGCCAAGGCGGCGTGCTGCGCTTCAAGTTCCAGCTGGGCATAGCTGCCATGGCAGGCCTTCATCACATAGCCACCCTGGGGCGTGGTCACGCGAAAGTTCAGGTCTTGCTGGCTGCCCAGTACCGAAAGGTTGCCGGCAACGCCGTAGTGGGCCTGAAGCACGGCGTGGGCGTGGGTTTCGCTCAGCGTTGGGCTGGGCCGGCCAGAGCGCTGTATCAGCGTGGCCAGGGCAGGGGAAGCGGGCGGGTTTTGTGGGCTGGACATGGCTCTACCGTTGGTACTTGGGGTTGACGGTGAAGAATTTATGCCCGAATCGATTGATGATGGAAGACGATTGTTGTCAGAAAAATTGATCACTGCCCTTGATTTCTGGTTGCGAGGCGAAGAGCGGGGTAACCCAGAAAAATTTTCTGGGTGTTCGGGGCTGCATCGTTATTGCTTGCCGGCTAATCGCCTTGCTCCCCAGAAAGCCACTGCTGAGAGTACTCACAGGAGGAACTTGAATCCTGAAAGCAATTTCACTGTCTCGGGAAGCTTCTGCTGAAGCAGCCTGTCGAGATACTGCTGCACGCTATGAGGTGGGTTCTTCAACGATATTCGCTGGCGCTGGGCAGCTTCGAGGACTGCTGCCTTGTCCAGGTCCCACAGGTCAGCGATGAAGTCGTCCGGATGCAAGGGTTCAATATCGAAGACCCCGAGAACCGACTTGGGAAAATCCTTCAAATTGAAGGTGACGATGACCGAGGCGTTGCACTTTATTGCTGCTGCGAGGACATGTCGATCATCCTCATCTGGCAAGTCCAGTCCTTCGACCGGTGAATCGTAGTCAGTGACGAGTGCATCTGGTACCGCAGCATCCATCAGCGACGACGTGCGATCCACATGTTCAGGCGTAAGGTCAGGTCGGTTGAGTAGCAGATTGCGCTTCCACTCGTCATGAATGCCCGCTGACCAGCGTGCCCGGTAAATACCCGTCAGCGCCAGGTTCATCAGGAAATCACGCAGGGGAGCAGGGTAAAGTACGTTCGCGTCGTATATGGCCGTGAAGGGCGAGTGCTTCATTCGTACCCCATCTTCAATTCCTGAGCTTGGGCTGCCAGCGCATCCATTGCAGCGCGGCTCACCCCGTCACGTTGGTCCTTGTAGGCAACCAGGTCGGAGAATCTGACACGCCGATGGCGGCCCGTCTTGGTGTGCGGAATCACCGCTTCGTCGAGCAGCTTTACCAAGTGCGGCCGGGAGACGTTAAGCAGGTCTGCTGCTTCCTGGGTCGTCAGTTCGGCGTGGATTGGGACGACTTTGACCGAGTTCCCCAACGCCAGCTCGCTGAGAATCTCGCCGAACAGGCGTAGGGCGAAAGTAGGCACTTCAACAACCTGGCGCTGATTTTCCTCGTTGAGCAGTTCGATCCGTTGGGTATCTGATTTTGTCGAGAGGAACGCCGCTAGCGTGCGGCTTGACTCGACAGACACGGCAATTTCTTTTTCATCAGGAAGAACATTGCGAGAGAGGTTGGCGGTTGTCATGAGCATCTCCAGAGCGGTATCGATTGCGGGGCTGTGGCGACGATGCAACAGCCTGAGTTCGAGTTATATTCGAAATATTCGAAAATCGCAATAAACGAAACGACCGGTTGAATGGAGGGTTGCTCGGAGGAGTGGATGACGTTCGATGGGGGACAGCCAACGGGGCCCCGGCAACCTCATCCTCAGCGCATCATGCCCAGCTCGGCGTCATCCATTAGTACCTTGGCCATGTCGCTCAGATAATGCGCAGCCCAGATCATCATCGGCTTTTCATCCATCAAGCCGGTAATAGGCAGCTCGCAAACATAACCCATCAATTCCGAAGACTGCTCGCGGGCGTCCCTGCAGGGGATGCCTGGCTCGATGCGGAACAGTGGGTGGGTGCCGTTTTCGCCTTGTTAGGAGGTGGTTTTGCCGACGGTGAACTGGGTGTCTTCTGTTGTCATTGTTCAATCCCCTGAAAAATCTCTAGTGCCTGCGCCGGCCCTTTCGCGGGCATGCCCGCGAAAGGGCCGGCCTTTGCAGCACGTTGATCAGCCTTAGGGCGAAGTTCTGGGCTCAGCGGGTATCTGTACCTTGATCAATGCCGACTCAAGCAAAACCCGCAGCGCCTCCAGCTCATGCATCGAGGTCATCACCAGGATCGAAGCCGGGGATTTTGGCCGAAGCAGCAGCCCCCCAAAGCTAACCAACGGCATTCACCTCTAAAAACGCCGCCTCCAGCAACTGCCGTGTATACGGATGCTGCGGCGCATGGAAGATCGCCTGCGCATCCCCTTGCTCCACCACCTGCCCATGCTTGATCACCATCAACTGGTGACTCAGCGCCTTGACCACCGCCAGGTCATGGCTGATGAACAGGTACGTCAGGTTGTACTTTTGCTGCAGGTTACGCAGCAATTCCACCACTTGCCGCTGTACGGTGCGGTCCAGCGCGGAGGTGGGTTCGTCCAGCAGGATCAGTGCGGGCTTCAGCACCAGCGCCCGGGCAATGGCGATGCGCTGGCGTTGCCCGCCGGAAAACTCATGGGGGTAGCGATGGCGCGTGCGCGGGTCCAGGCCTACTTCCTCCAGGGCCGCGATAATCGCCGCTTCCTGTTCCTGCGCGGTGCCAATGCCGTGAATGCGCAGCCCTTCACCCACAATGTCCGCCACGCACATGCGCGGGCTCAGGCTGCCAAACGGGTCCTGGAACACCACCTGCATTTCCCGCCGCAGCGGCCGTACGGCCTTCTGGTTCAGCCCTTGCAGGTTCTGCCCATGGAAGCGGATGCCGCCCTGGCTGGAAATCAGCCGCAGGATCGCCAGGCCGAGCGTCGACTTGCCCGACCCGGACTCCCCGACAATCCCCAGCGTCTGCCCTTGCGGCAAGCTGAAGTTGACCCCGTCCACGGCCTTTACATGGTCAACCGTGCGCCGCAGCAGCCCCTTCTTGATCGGGAACCACACCTTGAGGTCATCCACCTCCAGCAGCGGCGAGCCCACCGGGTTGTGCGCCGGCAGCCCGCTGGGCTCGGCATTTATGAGCATTTGGGTGTAGTAGTGCTGTGGCGAGCTGAACAGCGTGGCGCATTCGGCTTGCTCTACAATTTGCCCGCGCTGCATCACGCACACGCGGTGGGCGATGCGACGCACCAGGTTCAGGTCATGGCTGATCAGCAGCAGCGCCATGCCCAAGCGCGCCTGCAGTTCCTTGAGCAGGTCGAGAATCTTCAGCTGCACGGTCACGTCCAGCGCCGTGGTCGGTTCATCTGCAATCAGCAGTTCCGGCTCGTTGGCCAGTGCCATGGCGATCATTACCCGTTGGCGCTGCCCGCCGGATAGCTCGTGGGGCAGGGCCTTCAAGCGTTTGTGCGGCTCGGGAATGCCGACCAGGTCCAGCAGCTCCAGGGTACGTGCGGTCGCTTCCTTGCCGGTCAGGCCCTTGTGCAGCAGAAGGATTTCGTTGATCTGCTTCTCGATGCAGTGCAGCGGGTTGAGCGAGGTCATCGGCTCCTGGAAGATCATCGCAATGCGGTTGCCGCGAATGCGCTGCAGGGTCTTCTCGTTCTGCTGCAGCAGGTCCTTGCCTTCGTAGCGGATGCTGCCGCTGGGGTGGCGGGCCAGGGGGTAGGGCAGCAGGCGCAGGATCGAGTGCGCGGTGACCGATTTGCCCGAGCCACTTTCGCCCACCAGCGCCAGCGTCTCGCCTTTGCGGATGTCAAAGCTGATGCCATCCACCACCCGGTTGACCTGGTCCCCGGTCACGAACTCCACGGCCAGGTCCCGCACTTCGATCAGGTTCTGTTCACTCATGTCACTTCCTCGGGTCGAAGGCATCGCGGGCGGATTCGCCGATGAACACCAGCAGGCTCAGCATCAGCGCCAGCACGGCGAAAGCGCTGATGCCCAGCCACGGCGCTTGCAAGTTGGACTTGCCCTGCGCCACCAGCTCGCCCAGCGATGGCGAACCGGCAGGCAGGCCGAAGCCGAGAAAGTCCAGGGCGGTGAGGGTGCCGATCGCGCCGGTGAGAATGAATGGCATGAAGGTCATGGTCGAGATCATGGCGTTGGGCAGGATGTGCCGGTACATGATCGCGCCGTTGCGCATGCCCAACGCACGGGCGGCGCGCACGTATTCCAGGTTACGCCCACGCAGGAATTCGGCGCGTACCACGTCCACCAGGCTCATCCACGAGAACAGCAGCATGATACCCAGCAGCCACCAGAAGTTGGGCTGCACGAAGCTGGCCAGGATGATCAGCAGGTACAGCACCGGCAGGCCCGACCAGATTTCCAGAAAGCGCTGCCCGGCCAGGTCGACCCAGCCGCCATAGAAACCTTGCAAGGCACCGGCGATGACGCCGACGATGGAGCTGGCCACGGTCAGGGTAAGGGCGAAGAGCACCGAAATGCGGAAGCCGTAGATCACCCGCGCCAGCACGTCGCGGCCCTGGTCGTCGGTGCCCAGCCAGTTGTCCGTGGAGGGTGGCGCCGGGGCGGGCACGCGCAGGTCGTAATTGATGCTCTGGTAGCTGAACGGGATTGGCGCCCACAGCACAAAGCTGTCTTTCTTGGCCAGCAGTTCGCGGATGTACGGGCTCTTGTAGTTGGCCTCCAGCGGGAATTCGCCGCCGAAGGTGGTTTCCGGGTAGCGCTTGAACGCCGGGAAGTACCATTCGCCGTCGTAACGCACGGCAACGGGCTTGTCGTTGGCGATCAGCTCCGCGCCGAGGCTCAGGCCGAACAGGATCAGGAACAGCCACAGCGACCACCAGC
Source organism: Pseudomonas sp. YNh (assembly GCF_037993085.1). Classification (NCBI taxonomy): domain Bacteria; kingdom Pseudomonadati; phylum Pseudomonadota; class Gammaproteobacteria; order Pseudomonadales; family Pseudomonadaceae; genus Pseudomonas; species Pseudomonas sp. YNh. The sequence goes on from NZ_JBBMRJ010000021.1 coordinate 59,330, forward strand.
CACGGCGGTTGGCCTTGAAGCGCTCGAAGCGCCGGCGGTTGAGGGGGGACAAGGCCATGTCAGTGCTCCCGGCTCGCGAAGTCGATGCGTGGATCGACCAGGGTGTAGGTCAGGTCGCCGATCAGTTTCACCACCAGCCCCAGCAGGGTGAAGATGAACAGGGTGCCGAAGACCACCGGGTAGTCGCGGTTGATAGCCGCTTCGAAACTCATCAGGCCCAGGCCGTCAAGGCTGAAGATGACCTCGATCAGCAAGGACCCGGTGAAGAAGATGCCGATGAACGCCGACGGGAAGCCGGCTATCACCAGCAGCATGGCGTTGCGGAACACGTGGCCGTACAGCACCCGTGGCCGGCTGAGGCCCTTGGCCTTGGCGGTGACCACATATTGCTTGTTGATCTCGTCGAGGAAGCTGTTCTTGGTCAGCAGGGTCATGGTGGCGAAGTTGCCGATGACCAGCGCGGTGATCGGCAGTACCAGGTGCCAGAAGTAGTCCAGCACCTTGCCGGTGGTGCTCAGCTCGTCGAAGTTGTTGGAGGTGAGGCCACGCAGCGGGAACCAGTCGAAGTAGCTGCCTCCGGCGAACAGCACGATCAACAGGATGGCGAACAGGAACGCCGGGATGGCGTAGCCGACAATGATCGCCGAGCTGGTCCACACGTCGAAGTGGCTGCCGTGGCGCACCGCCTTGGCGATCCCCAGCGGGATCGACACCAGGTACATGATCAGCGTGCTCCACAGCCCCAGCGAGATCGACACCGGCATCTTCTCGACAATCAGGTCGATCACCTTGGCATCGCGGAAGAAGCTGTCGCCGAAGTCCAGCTGGGCGTAGTTCTTGATCATGATCCACAGGCGCTCGGGCGGCGACTTGTCGAAGCCGTACATGCGCTCGATTTCGGCGATCAGCGCCGGGTCCAGGCCCTGGGCGCCGCGGTAGTTGGAGCCGGCCACGGAAACCTCGGCGCCGCCACCGGCAATGCGGCTGGTGGCGCCCTCGAAGCCTTCGAGCTTGGCGATCATCTGCTCTACCGGGCCACCGGGGGCGGCCTGGACGATGATGAAGTTGATGACAAGGATACCGAACAGGGTCGGGATGATCAGCAGCAGGCGCCGCAGGATATAGGCCAGCATGTTAGTTGGCCTCGTCCGCAGGGGCGTCGTTCACCGCCGGGGTTACCCCGGGCTTGATCCACCAGGTGTCGATGCCGATGTCGTACTTGGGCGACACTTTCGGGTGGCCGATGTGGTTCCAGTAGGCCACGCGCCAGGTCTTGATGTGCCAGTTGGGGATCACGTAGTAGCCCCATAGCAACACGCGGTCGAGGGCGCGGCAGTGGTCGATCAGGCTCTGGCGAGAGTCGGCGTTGATCAGCTCTTCCACCAACTGGTCGATGGCCGGGTCGCGCAGGCCGATGAAGTTGCGGCTGCCGGGGTTGTCGGCGGCGGCACTGGACCAGAATTCGCGCTGCTCGTTGCCCGGCGAGTTGGACTGCGGGTAGCCGCCGACGATCATGTCGTAGTCCCGTGAACGCAGGCGGGTGATGTACTGGGAAACGTCGACCCGGCGGATGCTCAGGTCGATGCCCAGGTCGGCGAGGTTGCGCTTGAACGGCAGCAGAATGCGTTCGAATTCGGTCTGCGCGAGCAGGAACTCGATGCTTACCGGCTTGCCTTGGGCGTCGACCATCTTGTCGTCGACGATTTTCCAGCCGGCTTCCTGCAGCAGCTTGTAGGCCTGGCGCTGCTGCTCGCGGATCATCCCGCTGCCGTCGCTGACAGGGTTCTTGAAGGCCTCGGAGAATACCTGGTCAGGGACTTTGCCACGCAGCGGCTCGAGGATTTTCAGCTCGTTGGGGCTGGGCAGGCCGTGAGCGGCCATTTCCGAGTTGTCGAAGTAGCTGCCGGTGCGGGTGTAGGCACCGTTGAACAGCTGCTTGTTGGTCCACTCATAGTCCAGCAGCAGGCTCAGCGCCTGGCGCACACGCACGTCCTGGAACACCGGGCGGCGGATGTTGAAGATGAAACCCTGCATGCCGGTGGGGTTGCCGTTGGGCAGCTCTTCCTTGATCAGGCGGCCTTCCCGCACGGCGGGCACGTTGTAGGCGGTGGCCCAGTTCTTCGCGCTGACTTCCAGCGCATAGTCGAACGCCCCGGCCTTGAGCGCCTCCAGGGCAACGGTGGTGTCACGGTAGGAGTCGAAGGTCATGGCATCGAAGTTATAGAGCCCGCGATTGATCGGCAGGTCCTTGGCCCAGTAGTCCTTGACCCGCTCGTAGCGCACCGAGCGCCCGGCCTTGACCTCGGCAACCTTGTACGGGCCGCTGCCCAAGGGGATTTCCAGGTTGCCGCGGTTGAAGTCGCGGTTTGCGTACCAGTGCTTGGGCAGTACGGGCAACTGGCCGAGAATCAGCGGCAGCTCGCGGTTGCCCTTGTGCTTGAACCTGAACAGCACCTTCAGCGGGTCTTCGGCGACCACTTCGGCGACGTCGGCGTAGTACTGGCGGTACAGCGGCGCACCGTCCTTGATCAGGGCATTGAAGGTGAACACCACGTCTTCGGCACGCATCGGTTGGCCGTCGTGGAAGCGGGCTTCGGGGCGCAGGTAGAAGCGCACCCAGCTGTTGTCCGGGGCTTTCTCGATTTTGCCGGCCACCAGACCGTACTCGGTGAACGGCTCGTCCTGGCTCTGGCGCATCAGGGTGTCGTAGATGCTGCCGATGTTCTCGGCCGACACGCCTTTGTTGATGAACGGGTTGAGGCTGTCGAAGCCGCCGAAGCTGGACTGGCGGAAGGTGCCGCCCTTGGGGGCGTCGGGGTTGACGTAGTCGAAGTGCTTGAAATCGGCTGGGTACTTGGGTGGCTCGTCGTACAGAGTGAGCGCGTGCTGCGGTGCGGCCAGGGTGGGAAGGCTCAGGCAGGCGAGCAACAGGCTGCATGCCAGCCGGCGCAGACGGTGCGTTGGCGTCATTGGGCTTTCTCCGAAGTCTTGATCCACCAGCTGTTCAGCCCAAGGGTGTAGGGCGGTGTGGTGACGAAGGCGAACCGGTTGCGGTAGGCCAGGCGATGATTGTCGAGGTACCAGTTGGGGATCATGTAGTACTGCCATGAGAGCACGCGGTCCAGGGCGCGGGCGGCGGCGACCTGGTCGTCGCGGGTGCGTGCGGCAAGCAGGGTGTCGAGCAGGTGGTCGACCACCGGGTCCTTGACCCCAGCATAGTTCTTGCTGCCCTTGGTGGCGGCCTGGCTGGAATGGAAGTACAGCCACTGTTCAAGGCCCGGGCTCAGGGTCTGGTTCAGGGTCATCAGAATCATGTCGAAATCGAACTGGTCCAGACGTTGTTTGTACTGGGCACGGTCCACGGTGCGCAAGCGTGCATCGATGCCGATGCTGGACAGATTTTCGACATAAGGTTGCAGGATGCGTTCAAGGTTGGGGTTTACCAACAGCAGTTCCATGCGCAGTTGCTGGCCCTTGCTGTCGACCAGGCGCTGGCCGTTCAGCTTCCAGCCAGCCTCGGCAAGCAGGCCCAAGGCCTGGCGCAGGGTCTGGCGGCTGATGCCGCGGCCATCGGTGTGGCTGACCTTGTACGGTTCGCTGTACAGCTTGGCCGGTAACTGGTCACGGAACGGCGCCAGCAACAGCCACTCCTTGCCGGTGGGCAGGCCACTGGCAGCGAACTCGCTGTTGGGGTAGTAACTGGTCGAGCGGCGGTAGGCGCTGCTGAACAGGGCGCGGTTGGTCCACTCGAAGTCGAGCATCAGCCCCAACGCCTGGCGCACCCGCGGGTCGCTGAAGGTGGCCCGACGGCTGTTCATGAACAGGCCCTGGGTTTGCGTGGGGATCTGGTGCGGGATCTGCGCCTTGATCACTTCGCCACGGCGCACGGCCGGGAAGTTGTAGCCGTTGGCCCAGTTCTTCGCCTGGTGCTCGATGTAGATGTCGAATTCGCCAGCCTTGAACGCTTCGAAGGCCACCGTGGCGTCGCGGTAGAACTCGTATTCCACGCGCTTGAAGTTGTACTTGCCACGGTTGACCGCCAGGTCCTTGCCCCAGTAGTTCTTGACCCGCTCGAACACCAGGCGGCGCCCGGGTTGTACCTGGGTGATGCGGTAGGGGCCGCTGCCCAAGGGGGGCTCGAAGGTGGTGGCCTTGAAGTCGCGTTTTTGCCAGTAGTGCTTGGGCAGCACCGGCATTTCGCCCAGGCGCAGGATCAGCAGCGGGTTGCCCGCGCGCTTGAACACGAAACGGATGCGCAGCGGGCCGAGGATGTCTACCCGTTGCACTTCCTGCAGGTTGGTGCGGTAGATCGGGTGGCCGTCCTTGAGCAGCGTGCGGTAGGAAAAGGCCACGTCTGCCGAGGTGATCGGCTGGCCGTCGTGCCAGCGGGCTTCCGGGCGCAGGTTGAACACCACCCAGCTGCGGTCCTCGCTGTATTCGACCGAACGGGCGATCAGGCCGTAGCTGGAGGTCGGCTCGTCACCCGACGGGTCGTACTGACCGGTGCCGACCATCAGCGGCTCGTTCAGCTCGCTGATACCGTACTGCTGGAAATTGGGCGTGGTGATCGGGCTCGACCCCTTGAAGGTGTAGGGGTTGAGGGTATCGAACGTGCCAAAAGCCATGGCGCGCAAGGTACCGCCCTTGGGCGCTTGCGGGTTGACCCAGTCGAAATGGGTGAATGTGGCTGGGTACTTGAGCGTGCCGAACTGCGCGTATCCGTGGCTTTCGCTCACCATCGCGGCTACGGGGAAGCTCAAGGCCAGGCTGATTGACAGCAGGAGGGGACGTATCAAGTCGGCATCCGATCCAGAGGCGTTGGGCTTTGATCGGGTACAGTAACAGCTTGGTGGGGTTGGAAAAAGAGAGGTTTTGAAGGAGGAAGTGGCGGCGCGGTCCGGTGCATGCTGTTGGGGGAGACACTGTACCTGTGGGAGCGGCCTTGTGTCGCGAAAGGGGCGCGGAGCGGCCCCAGAATTTCAGCTTCGCAGCGCGTATCGCCGGGGCTGCTTCGCAGCCCTTTCGCGACGCAAGGCCGCTCCCACAGCTCCGCGTACTAGATCAATGCGAGAGGTAGACGGTCAGGGTCTGACCTGGCTTGAGGGCGTGGCCGCTGCGTGGGTTCCAGCGCTTGAGGTGCTGCATTTCCACGTTGAAGCGTTTGGCCACCAGGTACAGTGAGTCGCCCTTGCGCACCTTGTACTGGGTGGAGCGCTTGCCGGATGCCGCTACCCGGTTACCGGCAGCGCTCGGCCCTTTGCCACCGCGCAGGGCCAGCACCTGGCCGGCCCGCAGGCTGTTGCCGGACAAACGGTTCCAGCGCTTGATGTCACTGACCGAGACGCGATTGGCCTTGGCGATCGCGCCCAGGTTGTCGCCGCGTTTGACCCGGTAGCTGCGCGCCGCCACCGGTGCCTTGGCTTCGGCCACGGCGCGGGCGAACACGGCCTTGTTCGGTTGCAGGCTGACCAGTTGCTCGGGCTTGAGGTTGGACAGGCTGTCGCTCAGCAGCTGCGCCTTGGCCGTCGGCACCAGCAGTTGCTGCGGGCCGTCCACGGTCATGCGCTTCTTGAAGGCCGGGTTGAGCTGGATCAGCTCGTCCTCGTCGATGTTGGCAAAGGCCGCCACCCGCGACAGGTCCAGGCGATCATTGATGGCGACCGCTTCGAAGTAGGGCTCGTTGGCAATCGGGTTCAGGTTCACGCCATAGGCTTCAGGCGTGAGCACTACCTGCGACAGGGCCAGCAGCTTGGGCACATAGTCGCGGGTTTCCTGAGGCAGCGGCAGGTTCCAGTAGTCGGTTGGCAGGCCGAGCCGTTCGTTGCGCTCCATGGCGCGGCTCACCGTGCCTTCGCCGGCGTTGTAGGCGGCCAGGGCGAGCAGCCAGTCACCGTTGAACATGTCGTGCAGGCGGCTCAGGTAGTCCAGTGCGGCGTTGGTCGACGCGGTGATATCGCGGCGGCCATCGTAGAAATTGGTCTGGCGCAGGTTGAAGTGGCGGCCTGTCGCTGGCATGAACTGCCACATGCCGGCAGCACTGGCGCGTGAGTAGGCCATCGGGTTGTAGGCACTTTCGATGGCGGGCAGCAGGGCCAGCTCCAGCGGCATGTCGCGCTCTTCAAGACGCTCGACGATGTAGTGCAGGTAGAGGCTGCCGCGCTCGCCGGCACTTTCGATGAAGGTCGGGTTGCTGGCGAACCACAGGCGCTGCTGCTCGATGCGCGGATTGACGTCGATGCTGTCCTGCAGGGCAAAGCCCTGGCGCATGCGCTCCCAGACATCCTGCGGTGCCTGCTCGGCCGGCTTGACCAGCAGCGGTGCAGGCTTGTGCTTGATCCGCGCCTGGTAGTTGTGCGCGCGAACGCTTTCGGATTCGTCAAGCTGACGGGTGCTCTGGCAGCCCACCAGGGTGGCGGCCAGAGCCAGCGCACTGATTTGGGCCAGGCGCGTCAGGGCGACGGAATGAGAGGTTCTGCGGCTACGGGAAGACATCGGCTGAGACAGGTATCCGGGCGAAAAATTTCGGCGATTCTAGAAACCGCTCCGGGCCTGGTCAACCTTTGACCATCGATTGCGATATATCTTGAGGTTATCAGAAGGTGTCCTTCCAAGACCTCAAGGCAGCAAAAACAGTGACCTGCGAGTCGTTTGGATGTCCCTTCCATTCGTCTGCTTTTTGTTTAACTAATGTTTCAGAGGTACGCAGGAAGGGGTTGGTCAGGCGTTCCAGGCCAATCGTTGATGGCAAGGTGATGCGATTGTCGGCGCGTAAACGGGTAACGTCCTCGAACCGCTTTAGAACGTGCTGGTTGGTGGGTTCCACCGCCTTGGCAAAGCGCAGGTTGCTGAGGGTGTATTCGTGGGCGCAGTACACTTCGGTGTGGGCCGGCAGTGCCGCCAGGCGGGCGAGGGCCGGTTGCATCTGTTCGGGTGTACCCTCGAACATGCGCCCGCAGCCGGCGGCGAACAGGGTGTCGCCACTGAACAGCACTGGCGTTGCCGGTTGGTCGCTGAAGAACGCGATATGCCCCAAGGTGTGGCCAGGGACTGCCAGTACCTGGAACGTCACGCCCAGCACCGTCACCTGGTCGCCTTCGTCCAGGGCCACGTCGCGGCAGGGAATCCGCTCGTTGGCAGGGCCGCACACCCGTGCGTTGGTCAGTTGCCTGAGCCGTTCCACGCCGCCGACATGGTCGTTGTGGTGGTGGGTGATCAGGATGTCGCTGAGCACCCACTCTGGGTTGGCCGACAGCCAGCGTTCCACCGGGCCGGCGTCACCCGGGTCGACCACCGCGCAGCGGCGTTTGGCAGTATCCTGTAACAACCAGATGTAGTTGTCGGAGAAAGCGGGGAGAGCATCGATCTGTATCATGGTGCGGATCCGATTCGCCTAGCGTGGCACATGAAGGCATCTTAGCCGCGATGGCGCGGTGGGAGAACCTTCGAGGGAGAGCGCAATGACCGACCAAGCTTTTGCCCAGGCTGACCCGGACTGGGTCAAGCTGATCAGCCTGGCCCGTGAATGGTTCAATGGCCCGATCGGCCAACTGATGCTCAAGGAAGAGGAAAAGCTGCTGGAAGAAGAGCTCGGCCGCTTCTTCGGGGGCTACCTTGTGCACTACGGCCCCTGTGCGGAGCCGCCGCCCAGTGCCCCCCAGGTGCAACGCAACGTGCGCCTTGGGGCGCCGCTGCCGGGCGTGGAAATTGCCTGTGAAGAGCAGGCCTGGCCGCTGAGCGAGCACGCCGCCGATGTGGTGGTGCTGCAGCATGGCCTGGATTTCAGCCTGTCGCCCCATGGCTTGCTGCGCGAGGCCGCCAGCGCCGTGCGCCCGGGCGGGCACCTGCTGATCGTCGGGATCAACCCGTGGAGCAGTTGGGGCATGCGCCATTTCTTCAGCCATGGTGCCTTGCGCAAGGCGCGCTGCATCTCGCCGTCGCGGGTAGGCGACTGGCTCAACCTGCTGGGCTTCGCGCTGGAGAAACGCCGCTTCGGGTGCTATCGTCCGCCGCTTGCTTCACCGGCCTGGCAGCAGCGCCTGGCGGGTTGGGAGCGGATGGCCGGCGGCTGGCAGAGCTCCGGTGGCGGGGTGTACCTGCTGGTGGCGCGCAAGATGGTGGTGGGCCTGCGGCCGTTGCGCCCGGAACGCCGCGAGCCGATGGGCAAGTTGCTGCCGCTGCCGCTGGCCAAGGTGAACCGCACGGCGGTCAACCCTGAAACTGACAAGCACTGAATTCAAGAGTGGTACATGAGCGATAGCGTCGAAATGTTTACCGATGGTGCCTGCAAAGGCAATCCTGGCCCAGGTGGCTGGGGGGTCCTGATGATCTACAAGGGCGTCGAGAAGGAACTGTGGGGCGGCGAGCGTGAAACCACCAACAACCGCATGGAGCTGATGGCGGCGATCCAGGGCCTGATGTCGCTGAAGCGCGAATGCGAGGTGGTGCTGACCACCGACTCGCAGTACGTGATGAAGGGCATCAACGAATGGATGGTCAACTGGAAGAAGCGCGGCTGGAAGACCGCAGCCAAGGAGCCGGTGAAGAACGCCGACCTGTGGCAGCAGCTCGATGAGCAGGTCAACCGCCACAAGGTGAGCTGGAAGTGGGTGCGCGGCCATATCGGCCACCCTGGCAACGAACGCGCCGACCAGCTGGCCAACCGTGGGGTCGATGAGGTGCGCGCCCAGCGTTGAGCTGGGGTACAATCGCGGCCTTTGTAACTGATGCAAGTTGGAGCGCCCCGCGTGGAGCAGCAGCAAGATAAGCGGTTCGTCATTCTCGATACCGAAACCACGGGTATGCCGGTCAGCGAAGGCCACCGGATCATCGAGATCGGCTGTGTCGAGGTGCTCGGTCGGCGCCTGACCGGGCGGCACTTCCACGTCTACCTGCAGCCGGACCGCGAGAGTGACGAGGGCGCTATCAACGTCCACGGCATCACCGACACCTTCTTGGTCGGCAAGCCACGGTTTGGCGATGTAGCCGAGGAATTCTTCGAATTCATCCAGGGCGCCACGCTGGTCATCCATAACGCGGCGTTTGACGTTGGCTTCATCAACAACGAATTCGCCTTGTTGGGCCAGCAGCATCGCGCTGACATTTCGCAGCATTGCACCATCCTCGACACCCTGTTGCTGGCGCGCTCGCGCCACCCAGGGCAGCGCAACAGCCTGGATGCGCTGTGCAAACGCTACGACATCGACAACTCGGGCCGTGAGCTGCACGGCGCATTGCTCGACTCGGAACTGCTGGCTGACGTCTACCTGGCGATGACCGGTGGCCAGACCAGTCTGTCGCTGGCGGGCCATGGCGCAGACGCCGAGGGTGATGGGCAGGGCGCTGGCGGCAGCGAGATCCGCCGGATTGTCGGGCGTACGCCGGGGCGGGTGATCATGGCCAATGCCGAAGAACTGGAGGCGCATGCCGAGCGGCTGGCTGCCGTTGCCAAGTCGGCGGGCGGGCCCTCCATGTGGCAGGCCCTTACCGAGGCAGCGGCTGGCTGATTTTTAGCCTGTACCGCCCTCTTCGCGGGTGAACCCGCTCCCACAGGTACTGCGCAAGGCTTGAGTGCAGTGGGGTTCCCTGTAGGAGCGGGCGTGCCCGCGAAGAGGCCGGCCCTGAGAACACAGGTTCAACTATCCTGAAATGGACGCCATGTCCTTCGGAGGTAGCCACCTGATGTACAAGGACCTCAAGTTCCCGATCCTCATCGTCCACCGCGCCATCAAGGCGGACAGCGTTGCCGGCGAGCGCGTGCGGGGCATCGCCGAGGAGCTGCGCCAGGATGGCTTCGCCATTCTCGCCGCCGCCGACCATGCCGAAGCCCGCCTGGTTGCCGCCACCCACCACGGCCTGGCCTGCATGCTGATCGCTGCCGAAGGCGTTGGCGAGAACACCCACCTGCTGCAGAACATGGCCGAGCTGATCCGCCTGGCCCGCCTGCGCGCACCCAGCCTGCCGATTTTCGCCCTGGGTGAACAGGTAACCCTGGAAAACGCCCCGGCCGAGGCTATGAGCGAGCTTAACCAGCTTCGAGGAATCCTCTACCTGTTCGAGGATACCGTGCCGTTTCTCGCCCGCCAGGTGGCGCGCGCCGCACACACCTACCTCGACGGCCTGCTGCCGCCGTTCTTCAAGGCCTTGGTGCAGCACACTGCGCAATCCAACTATTCCTGGCACACCCCGGGCCATGGCGGCGGCGTGGCTTACCATAAAAGCCCGGTGGGCCAGGCTTTTCACCAGTTCTTCGGGGAAAATACCCTGCGCTCGGACCTGTCTGTTTCCGTGCCGGAACTCGGCTCGTTGCTCGACCACACCGGGCCGCTGGCAGAAGCCGAAGCCAGGGCGGCGCGCAACTTCGGCGCTGACCATACCTTCTTCGTCATCAACGGTACTTCCACCGCCAACAAGATTGTCTGGCACGCCATGGTCGGTCGCGACGACCTGGTGCTGGTGGACCGCAACTGCCACAAGTCGGTAGTACACGCGATCATCATGACCGGCGCCATTCCGCTGTACCTGTGCCCGGAGCGCAACGAACTGGGCATCATCGGCCCGATCCCGCTCAGTGAATTCAGCCCCGAGGCAATCGCGGCGAAGATACTGGCCAACCCCCTTGCCCGCGATCGTGGGCAGCGAATCAAGCTGGCGGTAGTGACCAACTCCACCTATGACGGCCTGTGCTACCACGCCGGTATGATCAAGCAGAGCCTGGGTGCCAGTGTCGAGGTGCTGCATTTCGACGAGGCCTGGTTCGCCTATGCGGCGTTTCATGACTTCTTCACCGGGCGCTATGCCATGGGCACTGCCTGCACGGCAGACAGCCCGCTGGTGTTCAGTACCCATTCCACCCACAAACTGCTGGCCGCCTTCAGCCAGGCCTCGATGATCCATGTGCAGGACGGGGCAAGGCGTCAGCTGGACCGTGACCGCTTCAACGAAGCGTTCATGATGCATATCTCGACCTCGCCGCAGTACAGCATTCTCGCCTCGCTGGACGTGGCCTCGACCATGATGGAAGGGCCGGCCGGGCATTCGCTGCTGCAAGAGATGTTCGACGAGGCGCTGAGTTTTCGTCGTGCCCTGGCCAACCTGCGCGAGCACATTGCTGCGGAGGACTGGTGGTTCAGTATCTGGCAGCCGCCGCGTACCGAAGGTACCCAGCGCCTGGCCGCGCAAGACTGGTTGCTGCAACCGGGGGCGGAGTGGCATGGCTTTGGCGAGGTGGTGGGCGACTATGTGCTGCTCGACCCGCTCAAGGTGACCTTGGTGATGCCGGGCCTGAGCGCGGGGGGGGGGCTGGGCGAGCATGGCATCCCGGCGGCGGTGGTCAGCAAGTTTCTCTGGGAGCGGGGGCTGGTGGTGGAGAAAACCGGCCTGTACAGCTTCCTGGTGCTGTTCTCCATGGGCATTACCAAAGGCAAGTGGAGCACTTTGCTTACGGAGTTGCTGGAGTTCAAGCGCCACTATGATGGCAATACAGCCCTGAGCAGTTGCCTGCCGAGTGTGGTGGCAGCCGATGCTTCACGCTACCAGAGGATGGGGCTGCGCGACCTGTGTGAGCAATTGCATGACTGCTACCGCGCCAATGCCACGGCCAAGCAACTGAAGCGGCTGTTCACGCGCTTGCCGGAGGTGGCTGTGAGCCCGGCCCGGGCCTATGACCAGATGGTGCGTGGCGAGGTGGAGGCGGTGCCGATCGAGGCGCTGCTGGGGCGTGTGGCAGCGGTGATGCTGGTGCCGTATCCGCCTGGTATTCCATTGATCATGCCGGGCGAGCGGTTCACCGAGGCGACCCGCTCGATACTCGATTACCTGGCCTTTGCCCGGGCATTCAACCAGGGCTTCCCCGGTTTTGTCGCCGATGTGCATGGCCTGCAGAACGAGAGCGGCCGTTACACCGTGGACTGCATCACGGAATGCGAATGATCTCGACGCCGCTGCGCGCCAGTTCGAAACGGTTTTCACCGAGGTGGTTGACCTTGTCGCCGATGGCCAGGCGGTAGGTGGTGATGGGGGCGCCCAGCGTGCTGCCGTCAAGTTGCAGGGTTGATTCCTGGAACTCGTGCACGGGGTAGATACGGCCTTCGGCGTCACGGGCGTGGAATTGGCCGACCATTACTGCTGCCATTTGGGTGGAAACCTCTGAATTACGTAGAAAATGTCTGAAGGCATAGACCGTGGAACAGCCTCGGAAGTTTTCACCCTGCGGAAAAAAAACCAAAGCGCCGAGGAACGGTCATCTATAACTACAACGTCCCTTTACCCAGCAAAGGTTGGAAATTGCCATGAGCCAGGTGTATTCGGTAGCGGTTGTCGTGGGTAGCTTGCGCAAGGAGTCGTACAACCGCAAGGTCGCCCGCGCACTTTCGGAGCTGGCGCCGTCCAGCCTTGCCCTGAAGATCGTCGAGATTGGCGATTTGCCGTTGTACAACGAGGACGTCGAGGCCGAAGCGCCGCCGGAGGCGTGGAAGCGGTTTCGCGAGGAGATCCGTCGCAGTGATGCGGTGTTGTTCGTCACGCCAGAATACAACCGATCAGTGCCGGGCTGCCTGAAAAATGCCATCGATGTGGGCTCGCGGCCGTACGGGCAAAGTGCCTGGAGTGGCAAGCCGACGGCGGTGGTGAGTGTATCGCCCGGGGCCATTGGCGGCTTTGGCGCCAACCATGCCGTGCGCCAGTCGCTGGTGTTTCTGGACATGCCGTGCATGCAGATGCCCGAAGCCTACATTGGCGGTGCCGCAAGCCTGTTCGACGATTCGGGCAAGCTCAACGACAAGACCCGGCCGTTCTTGCAGGCGTTTGTCGACAAGTTTGCTTCGTGGGTGAAGCTGAACAGGGCGGTTTGACGCGGTCTTTGCAGAAGCAGTGCGCTGCGAAGAGGCCGGCATAGACGCATACTGATGCGTGATCTGTACCGGCCCTTTCGCAGCACAAGGCTGCTCCTACAGAACAGTGCGCTGCATGTTCTAGCGGAAGCTGTAGGAAACGCCGGCATAAACGCCAAACCCTTCGCCCGGCGTAGAGCGGGCGTTGTCCTTGCCGGCATCGTTGTAGGTGGGTGTCACCGTGGCCGCATAGCGCTTGTTGGTCAGGTTGCGCAGGTCCAGCCAGGTCTGCCAGTCGTGTTTGGGTGAATTCCAGCCCAGGCGCGCGCCGAGCAAGGCATATTCATCGGCGTGGTAGCTGTTGGCATAGTCCACCTGCACCTTCGACGCCATTTGTGTGTTGACCCCGGCATAGAAGCCACTCGGCCAGTCATAGCGCAGTTCGGCCTGGTAGTAGTGCATGGGGATGCCGGGCAGGCGGTTGTCGCCAAACTTGTCGTCATCACGGTAGTGGAAGTCGCTGAACGTATAGGCCTGGCGCAAGCTCAGCTTGCCGGTGCCGGCGCTTTCCCACAGGGTGCTGTCGAGGCCGGCCTCCACGCCCTGGTGCACGGTAGCGCTGGCGTTGAACTCCGAGGTGAAGTTAGGCACCACCTCCACGGCCAGCAGTTCGTGGCGCACTTGCGAGTAGTACCAGGCGAGGTCCCAGCGGCCAAGCGCCGAGTCGCCACGCGCGCCCAGCTCCAGGGTAGTGGCAGTCTGGTTCTGCATCTCGATCGGCTGGATCTGTTTGCCGCCTGTGCTGGGCGCGCTCCAGATCAGCGACCACGGGTGTGGCGGTTCTACCGAGCGGCTGAGGTTGCCGTACACCTGCAGGTCCGGGCGGATGTCGTAGCGCAGCCCCAGGCGCGGTGCGTAGTCCCAGTCATGCATGCTCACCTTGCCACCTTCGGCCGGGTAGGTCACGGCACTTTCGCGGCGGGTGTAGATCATCGCAAGACCCGTGGTCAGCCACAGGTCCGGGACCAGTTCCAGGTCGTTGCCGACATGCAGCACGGTGTCCGAGCCCTGGTAGGTGAAGTCACGGGTGCGCGCGCCGAATACATCGCCATCGCGGGTAAATTGTGAAGCGCCACTGTTGGGCAGGTGCTTGGTGGTGCGCCAGCCGATGGTCGTCTTGCTTTCGTGACCAAGCAGCGTGTCGCGGCGGAAATAGTTCAGCGTGCCGCTGACATCGGTATAGGCCACCTTCAGGCGCATCGGACCTTCACGCAGGTCCATGGGGTAGTCGTGATAGACCAGGCCGGCTTCCAGGCGCGCATCGTCGTCGAGGTAGAAGGTGGTCTTGTTGCCCACCCAGGTGCTGCCTGGTTGCGGGCGGCTGTCGTCGCGGGCCAGGTAAGCCGGGTTGGCCGCACGCGGGTGGTGCTTGATCTGGTCTTTGGTCAGGCGCCCGGCCAGTTCGTTTTCGGTCTCCCGGTAGCGCAGGTAGAAGCGGGTTTCCAGGTTCGGGTTGAAGCGGTAGCCGACATTGGCAGCAATGCCCTTGGCACTGCCGCTGCTGTGCGCCTGATACCCGTCATATTCCGAGTCGGTCAGGGCCACGTAGTAGTCGATATTGCCCAGCACTTGCCCCGAGCTGATGTGCCGGTGCTGGTAACCGCGGCTGCCGACCTCGTAGCGCACCTGCAGCGGTGCGGCGTCGTAGCCGGTGTGGGTGACGTAGTTGATCGCGCCGCCCAGCGCCAGGGCACCCTGGTCGAAACCATTGGCGCCCCGCAGCACTTCGGCACGGCTCAGCCATAGCGGCTCGAACAACTCGTAGGGTGTGCCGCCCGGGCCAGTCAGTGGCAGGCCGTCGAACATCGTGTACACCCCGGAGCCATGGGCCCCCGGCGCGCGGTTGATGCCCGAGCCGCGGATCGACAGTTTGATGCCATCGTTGCCCGCCGATTGGGCGAATACGCCGGGCTGGTAGGCCAGCACGTCCTGGTTGCTGGCCACTCGGCCTTGCCCCACGCTTTGCATGTCCACCAGGTTGCTGGCGCCTGGCACCTCCCGCAGGCGTTCGCTGGCAGCTGTCAGGTCGTTCTGCTCCTCATCGGTGATCAGCACCTGGCCCAATTCGACCGAGGATGCTGCCAGGGCGGGCTGGGCGGCAACAAAGGCAGCCAGCAGGCCAAGGCAGGACGATGGGGAAAAAACGGAACGCATTGTACGACTCCAGGCGAAAGACGAATGGACAACGGCGTTGAGACGAGCGAAATGGCGCTTGGAGCACGAAGAAACTCAGCAAATCTTGCACTGCTTTCGTCAGACGCTTTTGTACGAAAGTTCTTTACAAGCCGCACCGGTGGAGCGAGGCGGCATGGGCTTCGTAAGGTGGTTGCAGACCGGCAGCGATGCCTCGCTCAATCACCCGTGGAGTACCCGCATGACTGACAACGCACTACACCCACAGCAACCCCCGGCGCACGCCCCGGTTCGCCTGACGCCACGTGAACGGCAAGTGCTGTTGTGGTGTGCCTACGGCAAGAGCTCGTGGGAGATCGGCCGGATCCTTGAATGCAAGGAGTCGACGGTGAATTTCCACGTGTCCAACATCCTGCGCAAGTTCGATGTGCCTACCCGGGTGGCGGCAGTGATCAAGGCCATTCGCTACGGCATGCTGGCCGAGCAATGAGGGGGTGAGGTATGAGCAACGACCCTCGGTTACCGCGTTATGCCGACAGCCATGACCCGTTCTGGCCACGGGTGGACCTTGGCAGGCTGCGTGAGCGCCTGAACCTGACATGGCCCGTCAGTGAGGCCGCCCTGGAAGTCGCCGCACGTTGTGCCGCCATCGATGCCGCGCGGGAATTTGCGCGCTGGCGCGCGGTGTTGCGAGAGCGGGGCTACAAGCGCCTGGAGGATGTGGCCGGGCATGACCAAGGGCGCGCTTTGCGGGTGTGCTACGTCCGCTTTGTCGAGGCCGCAGTCATGTACAGCCTGGGCGCGAGCTCATGTTTGACCAATGTGCGTCGGAGGGCTGCTCATGCCTGAGGCATCTGTTATCGACCGCTTGGCCCTGGGGCTGATTGAACTGCTGAGCGTGGATGGCAGTGTGTTGTTTGCCGCGCTGCTGGGGGCTTTGCTGGTGGGCGCGGCGCGCGACCGCTTGATCACCAGTGCGACCAGTCGCCTGACGCTGGGCAAGAAGCTGTTGCTGGTGTTTGTGACCGTGGGTGTGGGGCACCTGTTCGAGCCGCTGGTTTCGTCATTGGCGCCCTTGTTGACCCGTGGCATGGCGGCATTCGTTGCTGCCGTGGTGGTGATCCCCATCAGCCTCAAGGTCATGGTCTGGCTGGATACGCTCGATCCGCGCGAACTCATGCAGCGCTGGCGGCGCCGAGGTTAGCCGCTGGCGGCTTTGGGCAAGTGACTGGTCAGTTCGCTCAATTGCTGTTCCAGCTGCTGGATGCGTTGCTTGTCCTTGATCAGCAGCAGGATGGCCTGGCGATCACCTGGCGCCAACGTGCGCAGCCGGTCGAGCATGTCGAACTCCCAGCCTGCCTCACTTTGGCATACCGGGCGTTGGTCCCCTTCGCCCAACAGCAACCAGTCCAGTGAGCACGCATGCTGTCTGGCTAGATCTATGCAAAGTGAGTATGGGACGCTGTCGCGAACTTTCCAGCTGCTCAGCGTCTGCGGGCTGACCGACAACGCACGAGACAGCTCGGCATCAGTCTGGGCGCCAGTAAGAAGCTTAAGGCGCGTGAGCACCTCAGCAAGTACGTGAGTACTCATAACAAATATCCATGACTGGTTTAATGATATTCCATGGGCTTAAACTACTCGTTATGAATACAGCCCTGCGTTTTAAGGAGCACTTCTGCAATGAGAACCATCAAATTGAAGAATACACCCACAGTTGCAGCCAATACTGACACACAGGTTGGCCTGGGCAATGCTAGCAGGTACTTGCCGTGAGTACTTACAAGCTGGTTTGCCCGCATTGCCATAGCCGGATGCGCATACGCACTAGCGAAGGGCGCCATATTTTCTTGCGTATCGCTTATTTGCAATGCACCACTGAAGCGTGCGGCTGGTCAGTACGCGCCGAATTCGAAATGACCCATGAACTATCCCCCAGCGGGATGCCTAATCCGGAAGTGTACCTGCCTTCGGCCAATGGCGATTTGCGCAAGGCCGCTCTGCCTGGGGCAGGCCAGGCCAGCCCGGGTGAGTGAGGCTTCATAGGGGGCAGGCAAATAAATGCGCCGATAAAAAAACACCCCGCATAGGCGGGGTGTTTTGTAATGCCGAGGCGATCAGCCGATCAGTTGCAGGCCGGCTTGCTGAACCAGTTCCAGCAGCGGCTGCGGGTAGACGCCGAGCACGAAGGCAACAATGGCGATGGCCAGCAGCATGACGCCACCGGTGCGCTGTTCCCACTTCAGCGGGGCGTCGTGGCGACGCAGGTTAGGCTCGACCAGGTACA
This sequence comes from Pseudomonas sp. YNh, assembly GCF_037993085.1. Lineage (NCBI taxonomy): Bacteria > Pseudomonadati > Pseudomonadota > Gammaproteobacteria > Pseudomonadales > Pseudomonadaceae > Pseudomonas > Pseudomonas sp. YNh. Next base: position 76,637 of record NZ_JBBMRJ010000021.1, read on the forward strand.
GGGTGACCATGACGCGCAGGTAGTAGTAAACGCCGATGGCGCTACCGATCACCAGGGCACCGACCAGCCACCACAGGTGCGACTCGACGCCGGTGGCGATGATGTAGAACTTGCCGATGAAGCCAGCGGTCAGCGGGATACCCGCCAGCGACAGCATCATCACGGTCAGTACCGCGGTCAGGTACGGACGGCGCCAGAACAGGCCGCGGTACTCGTACAGGGCATCGGCGTCACGCCCGCCATAAGGCGAGGACATCAGGGTAATGACACCGAAGGCACCCAGGCTGGTGATCACGTAGGTGACCAGGTACACGCCCATGGCTTCCAGGGCCAGGCCCTTGCTGGCAACCAGGGCAATGACCAGGTAGCCGAAGTGGGCGATGGACGAGTAACCCAGCAGGCGCTTGAGGTTGCTCTGGGTAAGCGCCAGCAGGTTACCGACCAGGATCGAGGCCACGGCAATCACCGCCAGTACGGTGCTCAGCACGCCGCTGCTGGCAGCAGGGGAGAGCATGAACAGGCGCACGACAACGGCGAATACTGCAACCTTGCTGGCGGTTGCCAGGAACGCGGCGACCGGCGCCGGGGCGCCTTCGTATACGTCCGGGGTCCACAGGTGGAACGGTACCAGCGACAGCTTGAAGGCCAGGCCGACCAGCATCATGCCCAGGCCCAGCTGGGCCACCAGGCTTGGCATGCTGGTGGTTGCCAGGGCTTTGCCGATCTGGTCGAAGCTCAGGCTACCGGCATCCGCGTACAGCAGGGCCATGCCGAACAGCAGGAAAGCCGAGCCGGCGGCCGACAGCACCATGTACTTGATGCCGGCTTCCAGTGATCGCTTGTTGAAGAAGGCGTATGCCACCAGGCCGTAGACCGGTACCGACAGCAGCTCCAGGCCGATGAACAGCCCGGCCAGGTGGTTGGCGCTGACCAGCACCAGGCCACCGAGGGCCGACATCAGCAGCAGCAGGTACAGTTCTTCACGGTTGCCCGGGAAGCCCTTGGAGCCTTCGCCGAGGTAGGCGTGGGCCAATGTCACGCACGCCAGCGTCGCCACCAGGATGATCGCCATGTACAGGCAGGCGAACTTGTCGATGGTGATCAACGGGGTGACCGCCAGCGGCGCTACTTTCAGCGCCGGCAGGATCGACAGCAGGGCCAGGTTCAGGCCCACGGTGGACAGCAGGAAGGTCTGCGAGTGGTTGCGCTTCCAGGCGATCGCCAGCATCACCACCACCGTGGTGATGGTGGTGATCAGCATCGGCGCCAATGCGATGAAGTGTTGAGTGGTGAATTCCATAGCGCTCTTACCGGGCCGAAGCGAGTTGAGTGAAAGCGGAACCGAGCCACTGCTGCACACCACTCATGGTGGCGGCAGAGGTGTCGAGGAACGGCTGCGGGTACACGCCCAGCAGGATCAGCAGTACCGCCAGGCCCAGCACCATGATCAGTTCGCGACCGTCCATGCCGGCCAGTACGGTATCGGCCTTGGCCGGGCCGAAGTAGGCGCGGTGGATCATGATCAGCGAGTAGACCGAACCGAATACCAGGCCGGTGGTGGCGATCACGGTGATCCATGGTACGTGCGCGAAGCTGCCGATCAGGATCAGGAACTCGCCGACGAAGTTGCCGGTACCCGGCAGCCCCAGGGATGCTGCGGCGAAGAACAGGCTGATCGCCGGCAGGTAGGCGATGCGGTGCCACAGGCCGCCCATCTGACGCATGTCACGAGTGTGCAGGCGCTCGTACAGCTGGCCGGACAGGATGAACAGTGCCGCAGCCGACAGGCCGTGGGCCAGCATCTGGATCACCGCGCCTTGCAGGGCCTGCTGGCTGCCGGAGTAGATACCGATCAGCACGAAGCCCATGTGCGAGACGCTGGAGAAGGCGATCAGGCGCTTGATGTCGGTTTGCGCAAAGGCCAGGAAGGCACCGTAGAAGATACCGATCAGGCCCAGGGTCATGGCGATGGGCGCGAACTCGGCCGAGGCGTTCGGGAACAGCGGCAAGGCGAAGCGCAGCAGGCCGTAGGCCGCGGTCTTCAACAAGATACCGGCCAGGTCGACGGAGCCTGCGGTCGGTGCCTGGGCGTGCGCATCAGGCAGCCAGGAGTGGAACGGTACCACCGGCAGCTTCACCGCAAAGGCGATGAAGAAGCCCAGCATCAGCACGTACTCGACACCGGCTGGCAGCTCGGCCTTGAGCAGGTCGCTGTAGTTGAAGGTGAGCACGCCGGTGGTGTTGTAGTTGACCAGCACCAGGCCAAGGATCGCCACCAGCATGATCAGGCCGCTGGCCTGGGTGAAGATGAAGAACTTGGTCGCCGCGTAGATCCGGGTCTTCTTGCCGTCTGCCGAGCTGTGACCCCAGAGCGCGATGAGGAAGTACATCGGCACCAGCATCATTTCCCAGAAGAAGAAGAACAGGAACAGGTCCAGGGCCAGGAACACACCGACCACGCCGCCGAGGATCCACATCAGGTTGAGGTGGAAGAAGCCGACGTGGCGCTGGATCTCTTTCCAGGAGCACAGTACCGACAGCACACCGAGCAGGCCGGTGAGCAGGATCATCAGCAGCGACAGGCCGTCGAGGGCCAGGTGGATGCTGATGCCGAACCGCTGGATCCACTGGAGTTTGTATTCCAGGGCCCAGGCAGGCTCGGCGCCCGGAGCGGGGGCGAGGGTGTAGTCGCCGGTCGCCCACAGCCACAGGCCGATGCCGAGCAGCAGGGACATGGTCAGCAGCGCGATCCAGCGCGGCAAGGTGGCGCCGAAGCGCTCACCCAGCCAGCACAGGAAGCCGCCGATGAAGGGGATCAGGATCAGCCAAGGCAAAATCATGACGGGTTGGTTTCCTTTGGCAAAGTCGCAAGATTCATTGTCATACCGCAGCCACTAGCACGGCACCGAGCACCAGCACGGCACCCACGGCGATAGAGGCGGTGTACCAGCGCAGTTGGCCAGTCTCGGTCTTGCTCATGGCGACATGACCGCCACGCGCCATCCGCGGAATCAGGCCGATACTGCGGTCTACCGGGTCCTTGCGCAGGATGTGGCAGATCAGCAGGTACGGTTTGACGAAAAGCTTGTCGTAGATCCAGTCGAAGCCCCACGCGGCGAACCACCAGGCCGAGAGGGCGCGACCGATGCCGCTGTTGGCGACGGCGCTGACGAAGCTGCGCTTGCCCAGGAACAGCAGGGCCGACAGCAGGATACCGGCGATGGCGATGGCACCTGAGGTGATCTCCAGCGCGTGCTTGGCTTCGCCACCGGCGTGGCCGGCGCTTTCAGGCAGCACGCCTGCCAGCGGCGGGGTGATCCAGGCACCCACGAAGGTCGACAACACGATCAGCACGCCCAGCGGCAGCCAGTGGCTGATGCCGTGGCCCGCGTGCGCTTCGGTCTTGGCTTCGCCGTGGAAGGCGATGAAGATCAGGCGGAAGGTGTACAGCGAGGTCATGAACGCACCGACCAGGCCGGCGTACAGCAGGCCGGTGTTGCCGCTGGCGAAGGCTTCCCAGAGGATCTCGTCCTTGGAGTAGAAACCCACGGTCACGATCGGCAGGGCGGCCAGGGCAGCACCACCGACCACGAAGCTGGCGTAGGCCAGTGGCAGTTTCTTCCACAGGCCGCCCATCTTGAAGATGTTCTGCTCGTGGTGGCAGGCAACGATCACTGCACCGGAGGCAAGGAACAGCAAGGCCTTGAAGAAGGCGTGGGTCATCAGGTGGAAGATCGCCGCATCCCAGGCGCCAACGCCCAAGGCCAGGAACATGTAGCCGATCTGGCTCATGGTCGAGTAGGCGAGGATACGCTTGATGTCGGTCTGTACCAGCGCGGCGAAGCCGGCCAGTACCAGGGTCACCCCACCGACCACACCTACAAGGTGCAGGATGTCCGGCGCCAGCAGGAACAGGCCGTTGGTACGGGCGATCAGGTACACGCCCGCGGTCACCATGGTTGCAGCGTGGATCAGTGCCGAAACCGGGGTCGGGCCAGCCATCGCGTCGGCCAGCCAGGTCTGCAGTGGCAGCTGGGCCGATTTACCGACCGCACCGCCCAGCAGCATCAGCGTTGCCAGCACCATCCAGGTGTCGCCAGCCTGGAATTTCTGCGGTGCCAGCACCAGCAGTTCCTGCACGTTCAGGGTACCCAGCTGGGCAAACAGGATGAACAGGCCGATGGCCAGGAACACGTCGCCGATACGGGTGACGATGAACGCCTTGAGTGCCGCGTTACCGTTATTGCGGTTGCTGTAGTAGAACCCGATCAGCAGGTACGAGCACAGGCCTACACCTTCCCAGCCGAAGTAGATGAACAGCAGGTTATCGCCGAGGATCAGGAACAGCATGCTGGCGATGAACAGGTTGGTGTACGAGAAGAAGCGCGAGTAGCCGGCTTCGCCACGCATGTACCAGGACGCGAACAGGTGGATCAGGAAGCCGACACCGGTAACCACGCCGAGCATGGTGACCGACAGGCCGTCCAGGTACAGGGTGAAGTTCGGCGCAAAGCCGTCCACCGACATCCACTGCCACAGCAGTTGGCTGTACGCGCCGCCTTCAGGTGGCGCGACATTGAACTGCCAGATGACATAGGCGGCTGTAGCCGCCGACAGGCCCACCGAGCCGACGCCGATCAGGGCGGACAGGCTCTCCGAGAACCGCCCGCGCGAGAACGACAGCAGCAGGAAGCCGACGAGGGGGAAGACGAAAGTCAGGAAGAGAAGGTTCATCCGCGCATCTCACTGGCAGCATCGATGTCGAGAGTGTGGAAGCGGCGATACAGCTGCAGCAGGATGGCCAGGCCAATACTGGCCTCGGCGGCTGCCAGGCTGATCACCAGAATGAACATCACCTGGCCGTCGGGCTGGACCCAACGGGCCCCGGCGACGACGAACGCCAGGGCAGAGGCGTTCATCATGACTTCCAGGCTCATGAGTACGAAGAGGATGTTGCGGCGGACCATCAGGCCAACCAGACCTAAGCAGAACAGGATACCGGCGACCGCCAGGCCATGCTCGAGAGGGATAGCACCCATGATTTACTCCTTCGCCTCGTTGCGGCCCAGGTGGAAGGCGGTGACGGCTGCAGCCAGCAGCAGCATCGAGGCCAGTTCGACCACCAGCAGGTACGGCCCGAACAGGCTGATGCCCACTTCTTTAGGGCCCACGGTAGTGCCGCTGATGCCAGCGCCGCTCGGGGCGACGAACAGCACGTACAGCAGTTCCAGCAGCAACAGGGTGCCGAGGATCACCGGCCCTGCCCAGATGCCGGGCTTGAGCCAACCGCGCTCCTGGGCGACCGAAGCCGGCCCCAGGTTAAGCATCATCACCACGAACACGAACAGCACCATGATGGCGCCGGCGTAGGCGATCACTTCCAGGGCGCCGGCGAACGGCGCACCCAGGGAGAAGAAGATCATGGCCACGGAAATCAGCGAAATGATCAGGTAAAGCAAGGCGTGCACGGGGTTTGTGCCGGTCACCACCCGAAGGGTGGAGACCACGGCAATCCCGGATGCGAAGTAGAAAGCGAATTCCATCTTTCTGTCCTTATGGGAGCAAGCTCTTCACGTTGATCGGTTCGGCTTCGTTCTGCGCAGAGCCTTTCGGCTTGCCAGCGATTGCCATACCCGCAACACGGTAGAAGTTGTAGTCAGGGTTCTTGCCGGGGCCGGAGATCAGCAGATCTTCTTTCTCGTACACCAGGTCCTGACGCTTGAACTCGGCCATTTCGAAATCCGGAGTCAGCTGGATCGCGGTGGTCGGGCACGCTTCTTCACACAGGCCGCAGAAAATGCAACGCGAGAAGTTGATGCGGAAGAATTCCGGGTACCAGCGACCATCCTCGGTCTCGGCCTTCTGCAGCGAGATGCAGCCAACCGGGCAGGCCACCGCGCAGAGGTTGCACGCTACGCAGCGCTCCTCTCCATCGGGGTCGCGGGTGAGGACGATGCGGCCGCGGTAGCGCGGCGGCAGGTACACGGGTTCTTCGGGGTACTGCAGGGTGTCGCGCTTGCGGAACCCGTGGGAGAACACCATTGCCAGGCTGCGCAGCTGAGTGCCGGTGCCCTTAACGATGTCGCCGATATACTTGAACATGGGTCAAATCCTCACTGGGCCGCGACGGCTGGCGTGTTGTAGAGCACGATCGCAGCGGTCACCAGCAAATTGATCAGGGTCAGCGGCAGGCAGAACTTCCAGCTGAAGTCCATCACCTGGTCATAGCGCGGGCGCGGGATCGAGGCGCGCAGCAGGATGAACAGCATGATGAAGAACGCGGTCTTCAGGGCGAACCACAGGAACGGCACTTGCGGCAGGATGCCGAACGGGCCGTGCCAGCCACCGAAGAACAGGGTTACCAGCAGCGCCGAGATGAGGATGATGCCGATGTACTCACCGACGAAGAACATGCCCCATTTCATGCCGGCATACTCGATGTGGTAGCCGTCGGCCAGTTCCTGTTCTGCTTCCGGCTGGTCGAACGGGTGACGGTGAGTCACGGCGACGCCAGCGATGAAGAAGGTGCAGAAGCCGAAGAACTGCGGAATGATGAACCACAGGTTCTGCGCCTGGTACTCGACGATGTCGCGCATGTTGAACGAGCCTACCTGCACCACCACGCCCATCAGCGCCAGGCCCAGGAACACTTCGTACGACACGGTCTGTGCCGAAGCACGCAAGCTGCCCAGCAGGGCGTACTTGTTGTTCGACGACCAGCCGGCGAACAGCACAGCGTAGACCGACAGGCCGGCCATGGCGAAGAAGAACAGCAGGCCGATGTTCAGGTCGGCAACGCCCCAGCCCGGTGTGATCGGGATGATCGAGAAGCCGATCAGCAGGGCGCTCATGGCCACGACCGGCGCCAGGGTGAAGATCATCTTGTCGACGAAGGGCGGGTTCCAGTCTTCCTTGAAGAACATCTTCAGCATGTCGGCAGCGATCTGGAACATGCCGAACGGGCCAACGCGGTTCGGGCCGTAGCGGTCCTGCCACCAGCCCAGCAAGCGGCGCTCGACGAAGCTGAGCAGGGCGCCGCAGACCACCACGGCCAGCAGCACCACGATAGCCTTGACGACCTGGATGATCACGTCGATCACTTCGGGGGTGAACCAGCTCATTGTGCTGCCTCCTGCAGACCTTCGACGGATGCACCGAAGATGGCAGACGGGATGCCGGCCAGGCCTTTCGGCAACGCGACCAGGCCAGCGCCCAGTTCTTCATTGATGCGCAGCGGCAGGCGCAGGGCCACACCGGCAACGTTCAGGCTCAGCAGAGCACCGTCGTTGACACCCAGACGGTCGGCTTCGGACTTGGCCAGGGCCACGTAGGCAGCCGGGATGCGCTGTTGCACCGGGGCGGCGCGCGACGAGCTTTCCTCGCTGCCGAACAGGTGGAAGAACGGCACGGCAGTCCAGGTGCCACGGGCCGGGTTGAAGGCACCCGGAATGACGCTGAACCAGCTCAGGCGGTCGCCTTGCGGCTCGATCAGGCGTACGCCAGGGTCACCGGCACGCAGGTGGCCACCGACCTCGTCCTGGAACTTGTTCCAGGCTTGCGGCGAGTTCCAGCCCGGCGACCAGGCGAACGGCACCTGCTGGCGCGGTTCGGCGGAGCCCGAGTAACCTTCCATGGAGAAGGCGAACGCGGTGTCCTTGTCTTGCGGGGTGCGCGGCTCGTGCACGCTGATGTTGGCGCGCATGGCAGTACGGCCGGAGTAACGCAGCGGTTCACGGGCCAGCTTCATGCCCTTGATGCGGAACGCGGCGCTTGGCGCGGCGTTGACGATGCCGGCCAGTTGCGGGGCGGCTTCGGCACAGGCGCTGGTAACGTGGTCCAGCTGGGTCCAGTCGACCGGCTTGTTCAGCAGGGTGGCACGCAGGGCGTGCATCCAGCGCCAGCCTTCGTGAATCTGGATGCTGCTGTCCAGGTATTGCGGGTCGAACACCTGGAAGAAGCGCTGGGCACGGCCTTCCTGGCTGACCAGGGTACCGTCGCCCTCGGCGAACGAGGCCGCTGGCAGTACCAGGTGGGCACGGTCGACAGTGGCGGTCTTGGAGTGGTCGGCAACGATCACCACCTTGGCTGCAGCCAGGGCAGCGTCGACCTTGGCGGCCGGTACGCGGGCGTACAGGTCGTTTTCCAGTACGACGATGGCGTCGGCTTTGCCGCTGATGACCGCGTCCAGCGCGGCATCGATGGACTCGCCACCGAGCATGGCCAGGCCGATGCTGTTGGCCTCAGGCACCACCAGGCTCAGCGAGCCGTTTTTCTCGCGCAGCTTCAGGGCTTTGGCGATGTTGGCGGCGGCTTCGATCAGCGCCGGGTCGGCCAGCGAGGTGCCGGCTACAACCAGTGGGCGCTTGGCGGCGACCAGGGCATCGGCGATGCGTTGGGCCAGGGCCTTGGCTTCGTCGTCCAGGCCGGCGACTGCCGGTGCGCTCGGGTCGATGGCGTGGGCCACGGCGAAACCGATGCGGGCCAGGTCGGCCGGGGCGGCGTGCACGCATTCTTCGGCGACGTCGTCCAGCTTGGTTTCAGCCAGGGAGGCGATGAACAGCGGGTACAGCGCGTGCTGGCCGATGTTCTTCACCGCGGCGTCGAGCCACGGCTGCACTTTCATCGCTTCGGCCATGGCCTCGGCCTTGCCTTTGGTGGCCTGGCGTACAGCCAGGGCGACGCGGGCAGCGGTCTGGGTCAGGTCTTCACCGAGCACGAACACGGCGTCGTGGTCTTCGATGTCGCGCAGGGTAGGCACCGGCAGCGGGCTGTTGTTCAGCACGTTCAGGGCCAGGCGCACGCGGGCCAGTTCGCCAGCTTCCATGCCGGAGTAGAAGTACTCGGCACCGACCAGCTCACGCAGGCCGTAGTTGCTTTCGAGGCTGGCGCGTGGCGAGCCGATACCGACGATGGTACGGCCGCGCAGCAGGTCGGCGGCCTTGTCCAGGGCGGCGTCCAGGCCCAGCTTGGTGCCGTCGGCCAGGTGTGGCTGGCGTGGGCGGTCCTTGCGGTTGACGTAGCCGTAGCCGAAGCGGCCGCGGTCGCACAGGAAGTACTGGTTGACCGAGCCGTTGAAGCGGTTTTCGATACGACGCAGTTCGCCGTAGCGCTCGCCGGGGCTGATGTTGCAACCGCTGGAGCAGCCGTGGCAGATGCTAGGGGCGAACTGCATGTCCCACTTGCGGTTGTAACGCTCGGAGTGGGTCTTGTCGGTGAAAACACCGGTCGGGCAGACCTCGGTCAGGTTGCCGGAGAACTCGCTCTCCAGCACGCCGTCTTCGACGCGGCCAAAGTACACGTTGTCGTGGGCGCCGTAGACGCCCAGGTCGGTACCACCGGCGTAATCCTTGTAGTAGCGCACGCAGCGGTAGCAGGCAATGCAGCGGTTCATCTCATGGGCGATGAACGGGCCGAGGTCCTGGTTCTGGTGGGTACGCTTGGTGAAACGGTAGCGGCGCTCGTTGTGGCCGGTCATTACCGTCATGTCTTGCAGGTGGCAGTGACCGCCTTCCTCGCACACCGGGCAGTCGTGCGGGTGGTTGGTCATCAGCCATTCGACGACGCTGGCGCGAAACGCCTTGGACTCGTCATCTTCGATGGAAATCCAGGTGCCGTCGGAGGCAGGGGTCATGCAGGACATGACGATACGACCACGGGTGTCGTTCTCGTCGGTGTACTGCTTGACCGCGCACTGCCGGCAGGCGCCAACGCTACCAAGCGCCGGGTGCCAGCAGAAATAAGGGATGTCGAGGCCTAGCGACAGACACGCCTGTAACAGGTTGTCTGCACCGTTGACTTCGAGCGCTTTGCCGTCTACGTGGATAGTGGCCATTGTTCAAAGTTCTTCGTTGGCCCGCGTGAGCGGGCGTGGCTAATGGAAATCGGTGAGCTTGCGACACGCCGCGAATGAATCGGGCCTGCCGGCAAGCTGGCGAGTGGCACGGACCACCCGCCTAATCATCTTGTTATGCGCCGACCACGATCGGCCCGGCCTGGATTGGCTTGGCCAGGTCTGGGCGCAGGGTGTCACCCGCGGATGCTGGAGCGACACCGGCCTCGAACTCGGACCGGAAGTATTTGATGGCACTGCCCAGTGGCTCGACGGCACCCGGTGCGTGAGCACAGAAGGTACGGCCTGGGCCGAGGAAGTTGACCAGGCCCAGCAGCGTCTCGATGTCTTCGGCACGGCCTTGCCCATTTTCCAGTGCACGCAGCATCTTCACGCTCCACGGCAGGCCGTCACGGCATGGCGTGCACCAGCCGCACGACTCGCGGGCGAAGAACTCTTCCATGTTGCGCAGCAGCGAGACCATGTTGACGCTGTCGTCCACCGCCATGGCCAGGCCTGTGCCCATACGGGTGCCGACCTTGGCGATACCACCGGCGTACATCTGCGCGTCGAGGTGCTCGGGCAGCAGGAAGCCGGTACCGGCGCCGCCTGGCTGCCAGCACTTGAGCTTGAAGCCGTCGCGCATGCCACCGGCGTAGTCTTCGAACAGCTCGCGGGCGGTGACGCCGAACGGCAGCTCCCACAGGCCCGGGTTCTTCACCTTGCCAGAGAAGCCCATCAGCTTGGTGCCGTGGTCTTCGCTGCCTTCGCGGGCCAGCGACTTGTACCAGTCGTTGCCGTTGGCGACGATGGCCGGCACGTTGCACAGGGTTTCGACGTTGTTCACGCAAGTCGGCTTGCCCCACACGCCGACGGCTGCAGGGAAGGGCGGCTTGGAGCGCGGGTTGGCGCGACGGCCTTCCAGCGAGTTGATCAGTGCGGTTTCTTCACCGCAGATGTAGCGGCCGGCACCGGTGTGCACGAACAGCTCGAAATCGAAACCGGAGCCCAGGATGTTCTTGCCCAGCAGCCCGGCGGCCTTGGCTTCATCGATGGCGCGGTTGAGGTTTTTCGCTGCGGTGGTGTATTCGCCACGCAGGAAGATGTAGCCACGGTAGGCCTTCAGCGCGCGGGCGCTGATCAGCATGCCCTCGACCAGCAGATGGGGCTGTTGCTCCATCAGCATGCGGTCCTTCCAGGTGTTCGGCTCCATTTCGTCCGCGTTGCACAGCAGGTAGCGGATGTTCATGGATTCGTCTTTGGGCATCAGGCCCCACTTCACGCCAGTGGGGAAGCCTGCGCCACCGCGGCCCTTCAGGCCGGAGTCCTTCACTGTCTGCACGATGTCGTCCTGCGACATCTCGCCCAGTGCCTTGCGGGCAGCGGCGTAGCCGTTCTTGGCCTGGTACTCGGCAAGCCACACTGGCTCGCCGTCGTCACGCAGGCGCCAGGTCAGCGGGTGGGTTTCGGCGGTGCGCGCAATGCGGTTGGCCGGGCCGAAGGAAGTAATGGTCATACGTAACCCTCCAGCAGTTTGGTGACGCCAGCAGGCTGCACGTCGCCAAAGGTGTCGTCGTCGATCATCAGCGCGGGGGCCTTGTCGCAGTTGCCCAGGCAGCACACCGGCAGCAGGGTGAAGCGGCCGTCGGCGGTGGTCTGGCCGAGGCCGATACCCAGCTCGCTCTGGATCTGGCTGACGACCGATTCATGGCCGCCGATGTAGCAGACCATGCTGTCGCACACGCGGATGATGTGGCGGCCGACCGGCTGGCGGAAGATCTGGCTGTAGAAGGTGGCTACACCTTCGACGTCGCTGGCAGGGATGCCCAGCACTTCGCCGATCGCGTGAATGGCGCCGTCCGGCACCCAGCCACGTTCCTTCTGGACGATCTTCAAGGCTTCGATGGACGCCGCGCGCGGGTCCTCGTAGTGATGCATCTCGTGCTCGATGGCCGAGCGCTCTGTTTCGCTCAGGGCGAAACGGTCTGTCTGGATAAGCGTGCTGTTCATGCTTAGCGGTCCACGTCAGCCATAACGAAGTCGATACTGCCCAGGTACGCAATGAGGTCGGCAACCATGCTGCCTTTGATCACCGAAGGGATCTGCTGCAGGTGCGGGTAGCTCGGAGTACGGATCCGGGTGCGGTAGCTCATGGTGCCGCCATCGCTCGTCAGGTAGTAACTGTTGATGCCCTTGGTCGCCTCGATCATCTGGAACGACTCGTTGGCCGGCATGACCGGGCCCCACGAGACTTGCAGGAAGTGCGTGATGAGGGTCTCGATGTGCTGCAGGGTGCGCTCTTTCGGTGGCGGCGTGGTCAGCGGGTGATCCGCCTTGTACGGGCCTTCCGGCATGTTGCGCAGGCACTGGTCGATGATGCGGATACTCTGGCGCATCTCCTCGACACGGACCATGCAGCGATCATAGGCATCGCCGTTGTGGGCCAGCGGTACTTCGAATTCGAAGTTCTCGTAGCCGGAGTAGGGGCGGGCCTTGCGCAGGTCGAAATCGCAACCGGTGGAGCGCAGGCCGGCACCGGTGGTGCCCCATTCCAGGGCTTCTTTGGTGTTGTACGCGGCAACGCCAATGGTACGGCCCTTGAGGATGCTGTTCTGCAGGGCAGCCTTGGTGTACTCGTCCAGGCGCTTTGGCAGCCAGTCGACGAAGTCCTTGACCAGTTTCTCCCAGCCGCGCGGCAGGTCGTGGGCGACGCCACCGATGCGGTACCAGGCCGGGTGCAGGCGGAAACCGGTGATCGCTTCGATCACGGTGTAGGCGCGCTGGCGGTCGGTGAAGGTGAAGAACACCGGGGTCATGGCGCCCACGTCCTGGATGTAGGTACCCAGGAACAGCAGGTGGCTGGTGATGCGGAAGAACTCGGCCAGCATCACTCGAATTACGTCGACCTTCTGCGGCACCTTGATGCCTGCCAGCTTTTCCACCGCCAGTACGTACGGCAGGTTGTTCATCACCCCGCCGAGGTAGTCGATACGGTCGGTGTAGGGGATGAAGCTGTGCCAGGACTGGCGCTCGGCCATTTTCTCGGCGCCACGGTGGTGGTAGCCGATGTCCGGGACGCAGTCGACGATCTCTTCACCGTCCAGCTGCAGGACGATACGGAACGCACCGTGCGCCGAAGGGTGGTTGGGGCCAAGGTTGAGGAACATGTAGTCCTCGTTGGCGCCCTGACGCTTCATGCCCCAGGCTTCCGGGTTGAAGCGCGCCGACTCTTCTTCAAGCTGTTGCTTGGCCAGGGTCAGGCTGTAGGGGTCGAACTCGGTGGCACGGGCCGGGTAGTCCTTGCGCAGCGGGTGGCCTTCCCAGGTGGGCGGCATCATGATGCGGCTGAGGTGCGGGTGCCCGGCAAAGTCGATGCCGAACATGTCCCACACTTCGCGCTCGTACCAGTTGGCGTTTGGCCAGATACCGGTCACGGTCGGCAGGTTCAGGTCGCCTTCGCTCAGCGACACCTTGATCATCACATCGCTGTTACGCTCGATCGACAGCAGGTGGTAGAACACGCTGAAGTCGGCGGCCGGCAGGCCACGGCGCTGGGTGCGCAGGCGTTCGTCGACGCCGTGCAGGTCGTACAGCATGCTGTAAGGCTTGGCGACACCGCGCAGGAAGCTGAGCACCTCTTTGAGCTGGGCGCGTTTGACCCACAGCACGGGCATGCCGGTGCGGGTTTCCTGGGCGACGAATGCTTCGGCGCCAAAACGGTTGTTCAGTTCGACGACCACATCCTGGTCGTCAGCCTTGTAGGGCGGAATAAAAATAGCGTTGTCCGCTGTCATGGTCTCGGTCGCTTTGGGTCAACGTTAAGAATGAAGCCAGGCCGCCGGCTCCAGGGGGAGCGGGCGGCAGGTCGCTGGATCAGACTTCGTCGGGGCTGCGCAGGTTGGTTACTGCAATGCGCTGCTCACGACGCAGGTCTTTCTGGGCTGGCATCTCGGCACGGTAAATACCTTGATCACCAACAACCCAGGAAAGCGGGCGTCGTTCTTGGCCGATCGACTCCTGCAGCAGCATCAAGCCTTGCAGGAAAGCCTCAGGGCGTGGCGGGCAGCCAGGCACATAGACGTCCACGGGGAGGAACTTGTCGACCCCCTGAACGACCGAGTAGATGTCGTACATGCCACCGGAGTTGGCGCACGAACCCATGGAGATGACCCATTTCGGCTCGAGCATCTGCTCATAGAGGCGCTGGATGATCGGCGCCATCTTGATGAAGCAGGTACCGGCGATGACCATGAAGTCGGCCTGACGCGGCGAGGCCCGGATGACTTCGGCGCCGAAGCGGGCGATGTCGTGGGGTGCCGTGAAGGCCGTGGTCATTTCCACGTAGCAGCAGGACAGGCCGAAGTTGTACGGCCAGAGGGAGTTCTTGCGACCCCAGTTGACCGCGCCACGCAGCACATCTTCGAGTTTCCCCATGTAGATGTTCTTGTGGACCTGGTCCTCTAGCAGCTGATCGGTGACGGTTTCCCGTTCACCTACCGGGTACTGCTCGTTAGGCGCATCCGGATCGATTCTGGTGAGATTGTATTGCATTGCCAAAGCCTCATTGTTTCAGCTTCGCTTGCCGCTTGCGGCGACCTTCGGGAGCCCAATCAAGAGCACCGACGCGCCATAGGTAGACAAGACCTGCCAACAGAATTGCTATGAAAACGAGAGCTTCGACGAACCCGGTCCAGCCGCTTTCGCGGACGGACACAGACCATGCAAAGAGAAAGAGGGCTTCGATATCGAAGATCACGAACAGCATCGCGACCAGATAGAATTTGGCGGACAGGCGCAGGCGGGCGCTGCCGACGGGCAGCATGCCGGATTCGAAGGGTTCGTTCTTGGCGCGACCCCAGGCCTTGCTACCGAGCAGGCTGGACAGGCCGAGCATGAAGGCGCACAGGCCGACGACACCCAGGAGGAAGATGGCAAAGCCCCAGTTGTGGGCGATGAGTCCTGCCGAATCGGACATGCTAGAGATCCTTATACAGAGACCCAGCTCTGCAGTCTGAAATAAGTAGAGCGGCGACGTGGTGTCGCAGGTGCAGTGACCAAATGTCGCAGCTGAATCAATCGCGCTGATTTTATGGGTAAACCCGGTGCAAGTAAAATTTCTGTCGCAAATTTATTCGTAGGATTAAGAACAAAAGGCACTCGTAAATGGCTGAAAGCCTTGAAATTCGGGCATTGCGTGCGGTTTTGTTAATTATGTTTCTTGCGACTGGTAACGAATTACAAGTTTCGTAATGATAATTAATATCATTTGACCTGATGCTATGTAATTTGGCTGTTCTGCGCCTTGTAAAGTTCATCCGGCGATTCCCTCTACTTGCAAATGCGAAAGACTCCTGTTCTAGCAGCTTCCGACACTGCGCGCACCGCTCTGGGTCAATACTTTATCGGTTGAGCGGTGACTGGCTGATGAAGCAATCGCCCACTGTCCGAGCCAGTAGGTGAGGATGATCAGGTACGGCGCGGCGGCGAATGGGCTGACGAAGCGGTCAATGCCGATCAGGCTGTCGGAGAGCACAAACAGGCCGGCGCCGATTGCGGCCAGCCCGCCACAGGCCAGGGCGCGCCAGAGCATGGCGCTGATGGCCAGGGCGTACAGCGCGACCGGGATCAGCAACGGGCCGAGGCCGTGGCTGGCCAGTACGCCGAGCAGCGCGATGCCGGTGATGGCGCTGAAGATCAGTGCGGGCAGGGCGGGGCGCAGGGTAATGCCGCAATAGCCGCGCAGGTAAGCCAGGTGGGCACAGAGGAAGGCGGCCAGGCCTAATACGAACAGGTCGGCGGGGATGGCCAGCAGTATGTCACCCATTACCGAAAAGCCCAGGCCGATCGAGATCCACTTCCGATAAGGTGTGGCCGGGGCGCCGCGCAGCCAAGCGACAAGCGCCAGGACGGGAACGGGTTTGGCCAGCAGTGCGACCAGGGTATTGTCGCTGGCCAGTGCATATATATAGAGGGTGGCGGCGGCCAGGGCCAGAATCATCAGGTGGCTTGGACGAGGCATGGGCGGTCCTTGCTGCTGTGCTGCCTCAAGCATAGACGTGATTGTGGGGTTTGCTGGTGACGCCATTGGTTTGAGTGAGGGCTGCCATGGGTATGGCGAAAGGAATGCAGCGCCTATCAGATCGAGCGCCGCCCGCGCGGCGCTTCGCAGCCCAAGGCTGCTCCTACATCTGTTTCGGGCCAGTCACGCCTGTGAGGCTGCCGCTGCCCGCCTTGTCTGTCTCCTTCGATATTGAAGGTTGCATCACTGCTCTTGATTAATCTCCAGTCATGCACCCAGTTGCACCAAGGCTTGAGCGATGTATCGCCTGATGGGCCTCTTCGCGGGTAAACCCGCTCCCGCAGGATCACCACGGGCTCCAAGACTTGCGCAGTACCTGTGGGAGCGGGCGTGCCCGCGAAAGGGTCGGCCCAGGCATTAGAGAATTTTCAGGGGATTGAACAATGACAATGAAGCACTGACATACCGCAGCCTTTTCGCGACACAAGGCCGCTCCTACAGGTTCCGTGCATTTCTGGTCGGTCTGGTATCGACAAAAAGAAAGGCCCAGGGCGTTCGCAGCCCTGGGCCTTTCTTCAGCGGCAAGCCGCTATCAGTGGAACTGTTCTTCCTCGGTCGAGCCGGTCAGGGCAGTTACCGACGAAGCGCCACCCTGGATCACGGTGGTCATGTCATCGAAGTAACCAGTACCCACTTCCTGCTGGTGCGCCACGAAGGTGTAGCCCTTGCTGGCGTCAGCGAATTCCTGCTCCTGCAGCTTCACGTAGGCGGTCATGTCGTTACGGGCGTAGTCGTGCGCCAGGTTGAACATGCCGTGCCACATGTTGTGGATGCCAGCCAGGGTGATGAACTGGTGCTTGTAGCCCATGGCCGACAGCTCGCGCTGGAACTTGGCGATGGTGGCGTCGTCCAGGTTCTTCTTCCAGTTGAACGAAGGCGAGCAGTTGTACGACAGGATCTGGTCCGGGTACTCCTTCTTGATCGCTTCGGCGAAGCGACGGGCTTCGTCCAGGTCCGGCTTGGCGGTTTCGCACCAGATCAGGTCGGCATATGGCGCGTAGGCCAGGCCGCGGGAGATGGCCTGGTCGAGGCCGGCGCGGACCTTGTAGAAGCCTTCACGGGTGCGCTCGCCAATCACGAACGGCTGATCGTACGGGTCGCAATCGCTGGTCAGCAGGTCGGCGGCGTTGGCGTCGGTTCGGGCCAGGATGATGGTCGGTACGCCCGACACGTCAGCTGCCAGGCGCGCGGCCACCAGCTTCTGTACGGCTTCCTGGGTTGGTACCAGCACCTTGCCGCCCATGTGGCCGCATTTTTTAACCGAGGCCAGCTGGTCTTCGAAGTGCACGCCAGCGGCGCCTGCTTCGATCATGTTCTTCATCAGCTCGTAGGCGTTCAGTACGCCACCGAAACCGGCTTCGGCGTCTGCCACGATCGGCGCGAAGTAGTCGATGTAGCCTTCGTCGCCCGGGTTCTTGCCGGCTTTCCACTGGATCTGGTCGGCGCGGCGGAACGAGTTGTTGATGCGCTTGACCACGGTCGGTACCGAGTCAACCGGGTACAGCGACTGGTCAGGGTACATGGACTCGGCCGAGTTGTTGTCGGCGGCAACCTGCCAGCCGGACAGGTAGATGGCCTGGATGCCAGCCTTTACCTGCTGTACTGCCTGGCCGCCGGTCAGGGCGCCCATGCAGTTGACGAAATCTTTTTCTGGGCGGAAGGACGGGTGGGCACCTTGGGTGACCAGCTTCCACAGTTTTTCTGCACCTTGGCGTGCCAGGGTGTGCTCTGGCTGGAGGGAGCCACGCAGGCGAACGACATCAGCGGCGGTGTAGGTACGGGTCACGCCTTTCCAGCGCGGGTTCTCGGCCCAGTCTTTCTCGAGGGCTGCAATTTGCTGTTCGCGTGTCAGTGCCATGGAAATAAACCTCGTCGCATCGATCTTGGGTTAATTGTGCTGATGCTCGGGTG
Source organism: Pseudomonas sp. YNh (assembly GCF_037993085.1). Lineage (NCBI taxonomy): Bacteria > Pseudomonadati > Pseudomonadota > Gammaproteobacteria > Pseudomonadales > Pseudomonadaceae > Pseudomonas > Pseudomonas sp. YNh. The sequence continues at coordinate 94,456 of NZ_JBBMRJ010000021.1, forward strand.
CAGATCAGGGCGCTTGGCGGCTGTCCTGTTCTAAGGAGTGCGGCGGCGAACGCGAAGGCTCGAAGGGGGAAGGGTGGGCAGGCCAGGCGAAGGTGTGCTCCAGCAGGTCGGCTCGTGGTTGCCTTGCTGCGGTGCTACGCGATTGCCAGTACTGCGGTGATGCGCTTCCGTCCCTCGGGACAACTTCTTCGTTGCAGTCGCAATCCCGTCGAACCGCCTTGTGGGCCGTATAGACACGAGGCGCCTCCAGGGGTGGGAGGAGCACGCCTCGAAGGCCCTTGCCAGGGCCCCTGATTAGCGGGAGCGAGGCCATCATGCCCTTGGGAAAAAGACCCTGTCAAATGTTTTGTAGTGGATTTTTTAACTTACTACATCTTTGGTCTAATGCGACTTGGCGGTCAGTTTCTAGGCCTTTGGTCGAGCCCTTGAGTTGCCTGGGTTCAGTCGAGAAGTTCGACTTTTACACGCAAAGTCATGTTTTCACCGCGCTGGGTGCTGTAACTGCGGCTTGACGCGCTGCGGTCGGCTTGGCTCCGCTGGTTGTAGCCGGCCAGGGTGATCCATTCGCCGAGCTTGCCGGTGATTGTCGTGTCGGTACTTTGCACGTTCACTACATCTGCACGTTCCTGGCTGATGCGGTCATTATTGGTGCTTATTTGCAGACGAACCGTGTCACCGCTCAAGCTCGGCGTGACGTAGAAGCCCTGGGTCACATTGCGGTATTCGGTGTTGCTCTGTATGCGCCCATAGCCGTCGGTGCTGGTGCTGGTAATCGGGATACTCTGGCCAACCTGAATGAGCGCAGGCTGGCCTTCGCTGGCCTGCACCTGCTGCATGCCGCCGTCGCGGTTGCTGGTGCCGTAGTGGATGATGCGTGCGTTGCCGCGGTTGTCCTGGAAGTTGCTGTCGTTGTTGTCGACACTGATCAGCAGCCGCTTGGGAGCGGTGTCCAGTTGCTGCAGCAAGGCGCGCAGGTCGTCGATGCGCTCGGGGCTGGCGTTGACGATCAGCTTGTTCTCGAAGGCGTTCACCGTGCCGTCCTTGCCGATGAATGCCTGCGCGGCAGGCAACAGTTCGGCGCTGGCGCGGTGCTGCAGCGGCAACACCTCGGTGGCGGCCTGGGCGGCGAGGCTAGCAACCAGCAGCAGGGAAGTGAAAAGGGGGCGTAGCGGCATGTCCATGATCTCCGCAGGTGGAATCAACATGATGGCAAATTTGCCGGCTTCCTGCCGGATCTGGATCACGCCGGCGCTGTTCAGAAGGTCGTAATATCCTTATTTATCTTGTAGGCTATAAATTATAGTAGGCAAGATAATTTAGGATAATGACATGGCTCCTGTTCGTCCGCTCCTGCGCCGTGATCAACTCGCCAACGCTCTGGCCCAAGACCTGGCGGGCGAGTCGCTGATCGATTACAGCGCTGGCATGTTCCTGGCCGCGCCCCGGCGCACGGGCAAGAGCACCTTCCTCAACAACGACTTGATACCGGAATGCGTACGGCGCGGATGGCGACCGGTTTACGTGGACCTGTGGTCGGACCGCGACGCGGCCCCGGCGCAGCTCATCAGTGGCGCCATCGGCACTGCGCTGGCCAGTTTCGAAGGTGCGCTGGCCAGGACTGCGAAAAAGGCCGGTATCGAAAAAATAAACCTGCTGCGTACCCTGAGCTGGGATTTCACCCGCCCGCAACTGCCTGCGGGTACTACCTTGGCGCAGGCACTTTCCGTGCTGCATCAAGTGTCAGGGCAGATGGTAGTGCTGATCATCGACGAGGCTCAGCACGCCCTTAACAGCGAAGATGGCGTCAATGCCATGTTCGCGCTGAAAGCCGCGCGTGACCACCTCAACCGTGGCGACCGTCCGGACGGCTTGCGCCTGGTGTTCACAGGCTCCAGCCGCGACAAGCTGGCCAACTTGGTACTCAAGAGCAAGCAGCCGTTCTTTGGTGCCAGCATCACGCCATTCCCGTTACTGGGGCGTGAATATGTCGAATTCATCACGGGCTTGTGGAACCGGCGCCTTGCCGATAGCAATCAGTTCAAGGTAGAGGACCTGGCGTACGCTTTCGAGCGGGTCGGCCGCCGCCCGGAAATGCTCAACAAGCTGTTGGCCGAAGTCAGCGTCGGCCTGGGTGAGGCGGGCAACTTGGGCGATCTGCTGCGAACTGGGGCACTCAACCATCAGGCTGGTGTCTGGAGTGACTACGAAAGTGCCTGGAACGAGCTTTCGCCGTTGCAGCAGGCGGTGCTTGAGGTAATGGCTGAACGCACGCTAAGCCGACATTCATTTTCGCCGTTCACAGAGCAGACCTTGATCGACATCAGACGCAAGCTGGAGCAGGCCCAAGCAGAAGTCAACGCTAATACGCCTAACGTACAGAAGGCCCTCGATGCTCTGCGCGACAAGGAGCTGGTGTGGAAGGCCAATCGTGGCGAGTACGCGCTGGAGGATGCTTCCATGGCTGAATGGCTTGCACGCGACAAGGCAGTTGCTGGCCGTAGATGAACCTTTGAGTTGTCCCGCCAGTCGCACTCACAGGGAGCGCGTGGGGTGATTGCATGAGGGGTGGTCTGATCCTGCTGTTATGGCTTTGCAGCCTTGGTGCACAGGCTGCACCGGATACGCTGCGCATCAAGCAACTGCAGCGTTGCGGCGACCTGCCCGGCGAAGGCGGGCAGCAATGGTGCCTGCGTGCCGAGGGGCTCGGTGCAGATGTGCCAAAGGTATGGCTTGGCGGTGTGCGACTGCCAGCAGCCGATATCGAGCGCAAAGGTGACCGGCTTACCCTGAACCTGGCGAAAAAAGCCCAGCGCAGCGCGCCTCTTTGGCTGGAATTTGATGGCCGCACCAGCAACCCGATATGGCTGACCCGCCAGCGCAGTCATGTTGTCGCCGCAGGGCCTGATGAAGTGGCGAAGAACATGGATGGCCTGACTACCTATGTCGACCTGGTCAGCCTGTTGATCGAAGAACAACACGACGGCCTTGGCGAGGCCCGGCGCATTGCCGGTAAATACGGCGCCCAGGTTGTCGGTGCCATACCGCCGCTCAATGTCTACCAGCTGCGCTTGCCGGTGGACGACCTGGTGCAGCGTGACGCGATGATCCTGCGCATGGGTAGTGAGGTCAGCGTGGATGCCGTAATTGTCGAGGAGTCCGCCCCGGAGCGTGAGGAAGAGGGAAGTGGGCGTGACACTCGCGCCATCGACCAGGCAGACGAATGGGCCGCCAACCGCTTCATGGACGCGCTGTATTTCTACCAGCGACGGATTGGCGCTTCGCGCTTGCCGGTGCAGCCCGTGCGGGTTGGGGTAATCGAGCGTGAGGTGGACTTTGATGCCCCTGGATTCAGCCAATACCGAGGCGGCTGCGAGCAGGGCCAGACATGCCTGTACGCTCGCGACGGGGATCGCGCGACAAGCCATGGCAGCCATGTCGCAGGCATTCTCGCCGCGCAGGGTGAGGGATTTTTGCCGGGGCTGGGCAAGCACAGCCCTGGCTTCGAGGTGATTGTAGAGCGCAACTCGGATGCAGGTATCACCGCCAACATCGCTGCATCGGTGAACCTGGTCGAGGATGGCGTGCGGGTGCTGAACTGGAGCTGGGGCATCCACCGGGTCGGCGCACGCGACGTCAACGGTGATGAGGTCGATTCGCTGGTGCGTTCCGGCCTGGCGATGAGTGGCTACGAGGAGTTGCTTGAGGAGTTCTTCCTCTGGCTGCGCAAAGAGCACCCGGACGTGGTGGTGGTGAACTCGGCGGGCAACGGTGCGTCGTGGTCAGGTACCGATGAATACCGCCTGCCGTCGTCGTTCATCACCGAACAACTGCTGGTGGTGGGCGGGCACCAGCGCAGCGACAAGGCGACGGCGGTCGAAGCCCCCGACCATGTGCGCAAGCGCCACAGTTCCAACATCGACATGCGCGTGGATGTCAGTGCTGCTGCCTGCATACGCCCGGCGGCTGCCGCGGCTGCGCATTGCGGCACATCGTACGCAACACCCCTGGTGACTGCCACCGTGGCGGCGATGCTGTCGATCAACCCGGCCCTCACCCCGGAACAGGTGCGCATGCTGTTGCGGCGCAGTGCCCTGACCCTGGGTACCGAGCAGGATTTCGAGGCGATGGATGCCGAAGACCTGACGGCGCCGATCCTGCCTTCGGAGCGTGGTGGGCGCCTGAACCACCCCGACCTGGGGCGTTCGGCGCGCCTGGACATGCAGCGCGCGCTGGACCTGGCAGTGCAGAGCCGGGAGCGGGTGCGCTGAACGGTGGCCGCTGTCAGACAAATTCCGTAACATCGCGCCCCTCGTTTTTGTAACGTCCGCCCGTACTGCCCCACAGGAAACCCATGAAACCCGCCCGACTACGCGCCGACCTGCTCGCCGGCCTGACCACCTCGTTTGCCTTGGTGCCCGAGTGCATCGCCTTTGCCCTGGTGGCGCACCTTAATCCGCTGATGGGCCTGTATGGCGCGTTCGTCATCTGCACCCTTACGGCGCTGTTTGGCGGTCGACCGGGGATGATTTCCGGCGCGGCCGGCTCGATGGCGGTGGTGATCGTGGCACTCGTTGTGCAGCACGGCGCGCAATACCTGCTGGCCACGGTTTTGCTGGGTGGCGTGGTGATGATCCTGTTCGGCTTGCTACGGCTGGGCAAGCTGGTACGCCTGGTGCCGTACCCGGTCATGCTCGGCTTCGTCAACGGCCTGGCCATCGTCATTGCCATGGCGCAGCTTGAGCACTTCAAGGCGGGTGAGCACTGGCTCAGCGGCGCGCCGCTGTACCTGATGATCGGCCTTGTGGCACTCACCATGGCGGTGGTCTACGTGCTGCCGAAACTGACCCGTGCGGTGCCGCCAGCGTTGGTGGCGATCCTTGGCGTGGGCCTGCTGGTGTACCTGCTCGACCTGCCCACCCGCACTTTGGGCGACATGGCGCATATCGCCGGTGGCCTGCCGGGGCTGGCACTGCCGGATGTGCCCTGGAACCTGGAAACCCTGAAGATCATCGCCCCCTACGCCGTGCTGATGGCCATGGTCGGTCTGCTGGAAACCTTGCTCACCCTCAACCTGACCGATGAAGTGACCGAGAGCCGTGGCTTCCCGGACCGCGAATGCGTGGCACTGGGCGCGGCGAACATGGTTTCGGGCCTGTGCGGTGGGATGGGCGGTTGCGCAATGATCGGCCAGACGGTGATCAACCTCAGTTCCAATGGCCGCGGCCGGCTGTCCGGGGTAGTGGCCGGGGTGATGATCTTGCTGTTCGTATTGTTCCTGTCGCCGCTGATCGAGCGTATTCCGCTGGCGGCGCTGGTCGGGGTGATGTTCGTGGTGGCTCAGCAGACCTTCGCCTGGGCGTCGCTGCGGGTGCTGCACAAGGTGCCGGTGAACGATGTGCTGGCGATCATTGCAGTGACCGTGGTCACCGTGTTTACCGACCTGGCCATGGCGGTGCTGTTCGGCATCATCATCGCGGCGCTGAACTTTGCCTGGCAGCATGCGCGGGAACTCTATGCGGACAGCCATGAGGATGCGGAAGGCGGCAAGCGTTATCAGGTACATGGCACGCTGTTCTTTGCCTCGACCGCCTCGTTCCTCAACCAGTTTGACCCGGCCCAGGACCCGGACCAGGTCACGCTGGATTGCCAACATTTGAGCTTTGTCGACTATTCGGCGGTTGCGGCGCTCAAGACCCTGCGTGAGCGGTATGCGAAGGCGGGCAAGCATTTGCGCGTGGTGCATTTGTCAGAGCGGTGCAAGAAACTGTTGAAGCGGGCAGGTGAGCAGCACTGAGCCTGATTGTGGCCTGTACCGGCCTCTTCGCGGCTAAAGCCGCTCCCACAGGGGTATGCGATCCCTTGTGGGAGCGGCTTTAGCCGCGAAGGGGCCGGTACAGGGGAGCCGCTTACTCCCCGCGGTTCTTCTTGACGATGCCATCGGCGATGCTCGCCGGGGCTTCGGCATAGCGGGTGAACTCCATCGAGAAGCTGGCCCGGCCCTGGGTCATCGAACGCATCGAGGTGGCGTAGCCGAACATCTCGCCCAACGGCACTTCGGCACGGATTACCTTGCCGGCGGGTGTTTCGTCACCGTCCTGGATCATCCCGCGGCGCCGGCTGAGGTCGCCCAGAATGTCACCCTGATATTCCTCCGGCGTCACCACCTCTACCTTCATCACCGGTTCCAGCAACACTGCACCGCCTTTCTGCGACAGCTGCTTGGTGGCCATTGAAGCCGCGATCTTGTAGGCCATTTCGTTGGAGTCGACATCGTGGTACGAACCGTCGAACACGGCGGCCTTGAGGTTGATCAGCGGGTAGCCGGCAAGCACGCCGTTCTTCATCTGCTCTTCGATACCCTTCTGGATCGCCGGGATGTACTCGCGGGGTACCACGCCGCCAACGATCTCGTTGATGAACTCCAGGCCTTCCTTGCCTTCGTCGCCGGGGGCGAAACGGATCCAGCAATGGCCGTATTGGCCACGGCCGCCGGACTGGCGCACGAAGCGCCCCTCGATCTCGCAGGTATTGCGGATTTTTTCCCGGTAGGCCACCTGCGGCTTGCCGATGTTGGCTTCGACGTTGAACTCGCGGCGCATGCGGTCGACGATGATGTCCAGATGCAACTCGCCCATGCCCGAGATGATGGTCTGGCCGGTTTCTTCGTCGGTACGCACGCGGAATGACGGGTCTTCCTGGGCCAGCTTGCCCAGGGCGATGCCCATTTTTTCCTGGTCGGCCTTGGTCTTGGGCTCCACGGCCACGGAAATCACCGGGTCAGGGAAGTCCATGCGTTCGAGGATGATTGGTTTGTCCATGTCGCACAGTGTGTCGCCGGTGGTCACGTCTTTCATGCCGATCAGCGCGGCAATGTCGCCGGCGCACACGTCCTTGATTTCGGCACGCTGGTTGGCATGCATCTGCACCATGCGGCCGATGCGTTCCTTCTTGCCTTTGACCGAGTTGAGTACCGCGTTGCCTGAGCTGAGCACGCCGGAATAAACGCGGGCGAAGGTGAGGGTGCCGACAAATGGGTCGGTGGCAATCTTGAAAGCCAGGGCCGAGAACGGCTCTTTGTCGTCGGCGTGCCGTTCCAGGTGCTTGTTTTCATCGTCCGGGTCGGTGCCGCGAATGGCGGGGATTTCCGACGGGGCGGGCAGGTAGTCGATTACCGCATCGAGCATCAGCGGTACGCCCTTGTTCTTGAAAGAGGAGCCGAGGATGGTCGGAACGATTTCGTTGGCGATGGTGCGTTTGCGCAAACCGGCCTTGATCTCGTCGATGCTCAGCTCTTCGCCTTCGAGGAACTTGTTGAGCAGTTCGTCATTGGCCTCGGCGGCTGCTTCTATCATGTGCGCGCGCCATTCGTCGGCAAGCGTCTGCAGTTCGGCGGGTATGTCTTCTTCACGGTAGCTGGTGCCGTGGTCAGCGTCGTTCCAGTAGATGGCTTTCATCTTCACCAGGTCGATCTGGCCGATGAAGTTCTCTTCGCTGCCGATGGCCAGCTGGATCGGTACCGGGTGGTGCCCCAGGCGTTGGTCGATCTGCTTGACCACACGCAGGAAGTCGGCACCCTGGCGGTCCATCTTGTTGATGTAGGCCAGGCGTGGCACATGGTATTTGTTGGCCTGGCGCCAGACCGTCTCGGACTGTGGCTCTACCCCGTCAGCACCGCTGAACACCACCACCGCGCCATCGAGCACGCGCAACGAGCGTTCCACCTCGATGGTGAAGTCTACGTGGCCGGGGGTGTCGATGATGTTGAAGCGGTATTTGTCGGGGAACTGCTTGGTCGAGCCTTGCCAGAACGCGGTGGTCGCCGCCGAGGTGATGGTGATGCCGCGTTCCTGCTCCTGGGCCATCCAGTCCATGGTCGCGGCGCCATCGTGCACCTCGCCCATCTTGTGGTTGACCCCGGTGTAGAACAGGATCCGCTCGGTAGTGGTGGTCTTGCCGGCGTCCACGTGGGCGACGATGCCAATATTGCGGTACAGCTCGATGGGCGTTGTGCGGGCCATGGCGGACTACCTGCGAATGGGCGGATTCCACCACGTTAGCAGACCGGTGGAATCCTGCCCTGCCGCCGGGCCGTCAGTCGGCCTGGGCTTGCAGCATCCACTGGCCATCCACTTCACGGGCCAGGCCGCTGGCCGTCAGCAGCGCCAGCAGACGCGAGTGCAGGGCGGCTTCGGTGAAGGTCTTGAGGGTGGTCAGGTCCAGTGTGCCGACCAGGTTGAGGTCGGCCTTGGTGTACGACAGCCAGGCCTTTTTCAGTACCTGGGCGACATCGCTGCCCGAGGTGCTGGCGAAGCGGCGGTGGCACTGGCGGCTTTCGAAGGTGAAGGTGTGGGCGTGGCTGTAGGTGCTTTCGTCGCCACCTTCAGTGCAGCGGTGGCAGCGGCACGGGCCTTCGCCGAAGGCGTTGCGCAGGTAGCTGTTGAAGTCCACGACGGGCTTGAGGGACAGGCGTTTGTCGACATCGAACAGGTCGGCGATCAGGGGTTCTTCGGCGCTCACTCGGGATCCTCGTGTGGTGGGGCGTGCATCGGCGGGCACCCTAACAGATCGAGGCATTCAGATCACCTGTAGAGACAACAGAGACCGCCTGCCGTACTCTACGCGCCCTTACGCCTACACACCCACTGAGGTAACCCCGCTTGAGCACCAAGTACCCGTACACCGCCACCGTGACCATCAGCGCCGAAGACCGTGGCGGAGATACCGAAGCTTCGGAAAACCCCAGCATGCGCGTGGGCCTGGAAGCGGTGACCGAAACCCTGAAGAAGGTGCATTTCGTCGGTACGCTCGCGGCACCTGAAAAACAGGCCACGCACATCTGCGTGACCCTGGAGAACGGCCTGACCTACTACGGCCCGATCGTCAACGGCCACGCCGAACTCGAAGGCGGCTGGATCGCCTTCGAATCCGACATGCTGACCCCCGAAGAACTGGGCCTGTAAGCCTCAGTTCAGCTCCACCAGGCACTGCTCGAGGATATCCAGCCCTTCCTCGAGCACCTCGGCCTCGATGGTCAACGGTGCCAGCAGGCGGATGATGTGTCGCGCCTTGCCGCTGGGCATCAGCAGCAAGCCCTTGGCCCGCGCCGACTCCATTACCTTGGCCAGTTGCGCCGGCGCCGGGCTGCCGTCGGCATTGACGAATTCGATGCCGCGCATGGCGCCCACACCCGTCAGGCGGCCGATGTATGGGCTCAGGCCCGACGCCTTCCAGCGCTGGTGGCGGCTGACGATGGCCTGCTCCTGGCGCTCACCCCAGGTGGCGATGTTCTCGTCGGTCATCTGCGCCAGGCTGGCCAACGCCGCCGCACAGGCAATCGGGTTGCCCGAATAGGTGCCACCGAGGCCGCCCTTGGGCAGTGCTGCCATCAATTCCTTGCGCCCGACCACCGCACCCAGCGGCATGCCGCCGGCAATGCTCTTGGCCAGCAGCAGCAGGTCGGGCTCGAGCCCTAAGCGCGGGAAGGCGAAGCGCTGGCCGGTGCGGCCGAAGCCGGACTGGATCTCGTCGATGATGATCAGGATGCCGTGTTGGTCGCAGAAGCGGCGCAAGGCTTGGGCGAAGGCCGGGTCGAGGGCGAGGAAACCGCCTTCGCCCTGCACCGGTTCGAGGATGAACGCTGCCACGTCTTCCACGGCCAGCTCGACGCTGAACAGGCGTTCCATGGCCTTGAGTGCCTGCTCGCAGGTAACCCCGGTATCCACGCCAGGGTAGGGCAGGTGGTACACCGGCCCGGGCAGCTCGCCGACCCGTTGCTTGTACGGTGCCACCTTGCCGTTGAGGTTCAGGGTGGCCAGGGTGCGGCCATGGAAACCGCCGTCGAAGGCAATGATGGCGCGCTTGCCTGTAGCACCGCGGGCAACCTTCAGGGCGTTTTCTGCCGCTTCCGCACCGCTGTTGGTGAGCATGCCGGCCAACGGGTAGCTGACCGGTACGAACTGGCTCAGCTGTTCCGTCAGCGCCAGGTACGGGCCATGGGGCGCGGCGTTGAAGGCATAGTGGGTCAGGCGGGTGGCCTGGGCCTGGATCGCTTCCACCACGGCGGGGTTGCAGTGGCCCAGGTTGAGCACGCCGATACCGCCGACAAAGTCGATGTAACGTTTGCCGTCGGTGTCCCAGACTTCGGCATTGCGGCCATGGGAAAGTGTGATCGGGTGAACGATGGCGATGGATTGGCTGATACTTTCCTGGTTCATGGGCACGCGGGACCTTTGTTCAAGTTTCTTATTATCGAAGCGTGCTGAGGGGTTATTCCGCAAACGAATTATTCGATTGCGGTCATTCCCTGAATTCGTGAACTAGCCGGAATTATTGTTGCCTGTGCCGGCCTCTTCGCGGGCTTGCCCGCTTGTATGGTTAGACTTGAAGGGGTGGTGGGACTAAATGCCCGATTCTGACTGTTCACA
>NZ_JBBMRJ010000022.1:0-100229 GCF_037993085.1 Pseudomonas sp. YNh
GGCACCTCCTATTTGGGCCTCATTATGAGGCTTGGAGGTGTCTACGAAACCAGGGGCGATTCACGGCATCGGGATTTGGGATAAGAAGCTTGTAGGAGCCTCAGGCCGACAACCCTCGCCACCGAAATCAAACCGCCAATATCCCACGTCATGCCACGCACCGAGTTTGAACCCGACCTGCGAAAACGTACCGATGTGCTGAAAGCCGAGTCGCTCATGGAGACCCACGCTTCCTTCGTTCGGTAAAGAAATACCCGCGTATGCAGAACGATATCCTAGCTGCTTCAGAACCGGCAGGAGAACGTCATAAAGCTGCCGGCCAATCCCACTCCGACGCTGCCCCTCTGCAACGTAGACGGTCACATCTACCGCCCACCGATATGCCGCTCGCGCTCGATGCTGGCTAGCATAGGCATAACCGACCACCCGACCTTGCTGCACAGCCACAAAATATGGATAGGTATGAAGCGTCGTCTCGATACGCTGGCGCATTTCTTCCGCGCTCGGCGCTACCTCTTCAAACGAGATGGCAGTGTGGAGCACAATCGGAGCGTAGATAGCCTGTATGGCTGCAGCGTCTTCTGGACCAGCAATACGAATCTCGATTCCGCTATGCATCCGGCTGCTCCAAGCTGTTCAGGTATTCCACTACTTCGTTTACGGTGCTGCGCGCGGTACGGGTGACGCCGATCAGCGTCGCCGAGGCCAGGGCGGTCCAGTCGCCATATCCGACCAGCCAGAGGCGCGGCTCGCGAATAGAGCGCGACCCGTCAACCTCGACCTTACCGCTGTCATCCAGCACGTCCAAGTCCCGCAAGTGATCCAGAGCCGGCCGGAAACCGGTACACCAGATCACCGCATCGACCTGGGTTTTCTCACCATTGGGCCAGACGACCCCGTCAGGCGTGAATGAGACAAAAGGCCTTACAGACCGTAGGGCTCCTCGCTCGCGGGCCCGGACCACCGGGGGCACCATGACTATATCGCCAAGCCCGCCGACCGGTACGTTGATAACACGGCCCTCCTGTTGAGCCTTGAGGCGCTCGGTAGCCCGCTCGAACAGCACCCGGCCATCGACATCATCAGGCAGAAACGCCGGCTCCTCCGTGGTTACCCACGTTGCGTCGGCGACCTCGGACAGCTCCGCATAGATTTGCGCCCCCGAGTTGCCACCACCAACGACCAGCACGCGCTTTCCTTGGAAAGCCTCTGGTGACTGATAATGGGCGGAGTGAATTTGCTGCCCCCCGTACAGCTCTATCCCCGGATAAACCGGAACATAGGGTTTGCTCCAAGTCCCCGTTGCGCTGATGACGGCACGGGCTTCCCAGTCGCGGTCCTTCGAGCGAACACGAAGGCCACGCCCGGTTCGCTCCACCGCCGTAACGCTGACGGGGCGAACGATAGGAAACCCGTAGCGCGCCTCGTACTGCTCCAGATAGCTGACCACGTGATCCCTATCGGGATTACCTTCGGTGACTAGCGGCATCGGCCAGCCCGCGATCGAGCTCCATGCTGAGGGTGAGAATAGCGTCAGCGAGTCCCAGCCATGGCGCCACGCCCCGCCCGCAGCCTCTTCGGCGTCGAGCAGCAGAAACGACAACTTGGCCCGCTTGAGAAAATAGGCCACCGTAAGCGCGGACTGCCCGCCGCCAATCACGATGACATCGAGTAGTTCGCCGTCGGTGGCCATGGTCTCTCCTGTCTGGCTGGAGCGCTCAGTCTTCGCCGAATTGGTTGATGTAGTTGATGTGCGCAGGCTTCTGAATCGCCCGTGGGCGAAGCTCCTGCACCCAAGCGATCGCCTCGCGACGCGGCATTCCGGATTCGATCAGCAGACGGGCAGCGAACAGCCCGGTGCGACCGGAGCCGCCCTTGCAGTGGATGGCCAGGGCCTTGTTGGAAGCGAGCAAATCGTCTAACTGGTGGCGAATCTCCCCCAACCGAGCCTCGAAGGTTTGATCAGGAGCCTGATCATCCTCGATCGGCAACTGGTACCACTCCAACCCATACTGCCTGGCCGCGACGCCAAGCTCACCAACGCCGTTTTCCTGAAGCTCTGTATCCGACATCAGGGTAACCAGCGCCACGGCGCCAGCCTGCTTCAGCGTCTTCAGGCTTTCAGCAAGATCGCTGGCCTGGGTGCCCGGGCAGGGTGTGAAAATTAGCGCTCCTGGGGCATGGGGCAGCGATTTCATCGAGTAGGGATGTGACATGCTCATGACCTCAAATGGACCGCAGATTGACTCGCTTGGACAGCTCTTCCGCCGACTCCTTGCGCTCGGAGTAGCGATCCACCAGGTAATCCTGGCGGTCGCGCAATAGCAGCGTGAACTTGGTCAGTTCTTCCATCACATCAACCAGCCGGTCATAGAAGGAAGAAGGTTTCATGCGCCCGGCATCATCGAACTCCAGGAAGGCTTTTGGAACCGACGACTGGTTAGGGATAGTGAACATGCGCATCCAACGGCCCAGCACGCGCAATTGGTTCACCACGTTGAACGACTGCGAGCCACCACAAACCTGCATCACCGCTAATGTCTTGCCCTGGGTCGGACGTACGGCGCCCATGGCCAAAGGTACCCAGTCGATCTGCGCCTTAAAGACTGCGCTCATAGAACCGTGACGCTCGGGCGAGCACCACACCTGGCCCTCGGACCATTGCATCAGCTCGCGGAGTTCCAGCACCTTCTCGTGGGAGTCCGGAGCGTCATCCGGGAGCGGCAGGCCGGAAGGGTCGAAGATACGGGTTTCGGCGCCGAACTCTTCCAGCAGGCGCGCAGCTTCCTGGACCATCAAGCGGCTGAATGAGCGTTCGCGGGTCGATCCGTACAGCAGCAGGATGCGTGGTTTATGCGTGGAGGGATCCTTCGGCTCCAGACGCTCCAGCGACGGCAGATCGATCAGTTCTGGCTGGATATTTGGCAGGTGGTCGTTCATTTCAGTCTCCATTGATCCAGGGCCTACAGCGCGCCGATGCGAGCAAGTTCGGCTTTCAGTTCGTCCTGGCTCAGTTGCGAGAAGGGCAGCGCAATGAAAGCGCGCACGCGCTCATCGATCTTCGCAAGTGTGGTCTGGAAGGCTTGTTCGATTTCCGCCTCACTGCCGGTAACCGCCGAAGGGTCGGCCAGGCCCCAGTGGGCTTTGAGCGATGGACCGAAGAAGATCGGGCAGGCTTCGCCGGCAGCTCGATCGCACACGGTGACGACTATGTCGGGAGGAGAGCTCTCGAAGACATCCGAGGCCTTGCTTGAAAGACCAGCGGTGGGGATACCGGCGGCTTCCAAGGTCTTCAGCGCCCGCTCATTGACCTTGCCGCTTGGGAAGCTACCCGAGCTCACAGCTTCCATACCCTCGGGGGCCAGATGATTGAACAGCGCCTCGGACAGGATGCTGCGGCAGCTGTTGTGGGTGCACATGAACAAGACTTTCATCAGATATCTCCGGTTCAAAAGCTCAGGCGTATGGCCAATGCGGCCAAGGTGGCAAGCAGGATCGGCAGCGTCAGGACGATACCGGTGCGGAAGTAGTAACCCCAGGTGATAACGATGTTTTTGCGGGCCAGCACGTGCAGCCACAGCAAGGTGGCCAGGCTGCCGATTGGGGTGATTTTCGGACCGAGGTCACAGCCGATGACGTTGGCGTAGATCATGGCCTCACGCACGATGCCAGTGGCCTCGGCGGAATGGATCGACAAAGCTCCTATTAGTACAGTGGGCATGTTGTTCATGACCGACGACAGGCCAGCGGCGAGCAGCCCCGTCCCGAGGGATGCGCCCCAGACCCCGTAGCCGGTGAAGACATTGAGGATCTGCGTCAGGTAGTCGGTGAGGCCGGCATTACGCAGGCCATAGACCACCAGGTACATGCCAAGCGAGAACACCACGACCTGCCAAGGCGCGTCCTTGAGCACCTTGCGGGTTGAGATCACGTGCCCATGCGCAGCGATCAGGTAGAGGATCAGCGCACAGGCAGCAGCGATGGCGCTGATCGGAACGCCCAGCGGCTCGATGGCGAAGAAGCCGACCAGCAACAGCGCAAGCACCCACCAGCCGGCAACGAACGTCGCCTTGTCGCGGATAGCGGCTTCGGGAGCCTTCAGTTGGTCGAGTTCATAGGTTCGCGGCAGGTCCTTGCGGAAGAACCACAGCAGCATTCCCAGCGTGGCGGCGATACTGACCAGGTTCACCGGCACCATGATCGAGGCGTACTCGCTGAAACCGATGCCAAAGTAGTCGGCGGAAACGATGTTCACCAGGTTGGACACCACCAGCGGCAGGCTCGCGGTATCGGCGATAAAACCTGCTGCCATGACAAATGCCAACGTCGCCGCCGGGGAAAAACGCAGGGCAAGCAGCATGGCGATAACGATCGGCGTCAGGATCAGCGCTGCGCCATCATTGGCGAATAACGCCGACACTGCTGCTCCCAGGAGAATGATGAAAGCGAACAGCTTGCGGGTACTGCCGTTGCCCCAGCGGGCCACATGCAACGCTGCCCATTCGAAGAAACCCGCCTCATCCAGCAAAAGGCTGATGATGATGACAGCGATAAACGTTGCGGTGGCGTTCCATACTATCTGCCACACCACTGGGATATCAGACAGATTCACTACGCCCGCCAGTAGCGCCACGACCGCCCCTAGACCAGCGCTCCAGCCCACCCCCAGACCCTTTGGCTGCCAGATCACCAGAACGATCGTTGCGAGAAAAATCAAAAATGCGATGAACATGGCTCAACTCAGTCAGCGAAGTGAAAATCAAGCACAAGCAGCAGGGCTTTGTGGACGCTCGCCCATTTCAGCAAGGCGCACAGCATCGGCGCTTAGCCACTGGGCGTTTGCATCGACAACACTCTTGAGCATCATCTGCACCCATTCTGGCAAGGACGGATTGAGGCGGTAATACACCCATTGTCCCTGCCGCCGGTCCATGAGGATTCCGGCTTCTCGCAATTGAGCAAGATGCCGAGAAATCTTCGGCTGGCTGAGGTCGAGTGCGCAGGTCAACTCACATACGCATAGCTCGCCTTCACTGGCGATCAGCAAGGTCATCCGGGCTCGTGTTTCGTCAGCGAGACATTTAAAAACGATGGGGGGGGTTAGGGTTTCCCGCATTTGACCTCCTGGGGAACGCAGCACGGGCGGCTCATATCTGGAGGCTCGAATATATGACCATTCAGATATACGGTAAAGCAGATATTAATTCACTGACCAGATGACCGAGTCACAGTAGGAGGCAAAATCCAGGGTTCGCGCCCTTATCCGGATATTGATTCCCTTCCCATCGAGTCCACGATGAACCACCCTGAGATGTCTCTCCGATTGCTTGGTGCCGATCAGATCCAGGGGTTGGATGAGTATCTTTCCGCAGCCGGCTTGCCTACCCCGGACCTTCTGCAGCACGACCGCATGTTCTATTCCTTTCACCGTGGAGAAACGGAACTGGGATATGGGGCATCGAAGGATGGCCAGGCTCGTCTAATTCGTTCGCTGGTTGTGGATCCTGGGAAAGAGGATCCGGGGTCGGTACCTTGCTGCTTAGAGCACTTGAACGCATAGCCGAAGCCGACGGGGCTTAAAGCCTCTGCGGACCACAATTGCGCCCGATTTATTCGAGGCTCGGGGATATGAGCGCAGAGAGCGATCCCTAGCCCCTAGGGTGATTTCCAACTCCGCAGAGTTTGAAAAGCTCTGTCCCGTGTCGGCTTTACCTTAGGCACCCGCAAACTGTCTATGAGGGAATAGCGCTGTCAACCCAGCACAGCCTTACAAAGATGTAATGCCTGGATCACATGGATGACAGCTACCGGGCCTTAGGCTGCAGTCATGTTTTCATGGAGTAATTGAAATGATCAAAGCCAAATGCATCGCCGGCCTACTTCTCTTAATCGCCTCCTCATCCGCTTTTTCCGAAGGAGGTTCTGATCGTTTGCACGGAAAAATGATTCAGGCGAATGAGCAGGCTATGCGTGCATACGCAGCGGCCAATGGAAAAAAGCCACCTGAGGTGATCCATTATCGCTATGGAATGAAGCTGGACGTGGCGAGAGTCATCAGCAGGACTTCGACCAACGGCAGCTGCGACGTGATGCCGGCACAGATGAATTACGAGGACTCAACAGGAGAGCTGAAAATCCTTGAATATCGCACTGCCGGAATTAACTGCAGGGGTCAAAACTGACCGAAGCACAGGTTAATTCTTGAAGTCAGCTGATCACCAGTAGCGCCAGCTGATCGGCCGCCAGGGGGCTTGTGATCGACCGACCGAGGTCTTCCCTAAGTACTTTGCAAAAGAACGACGGTCGGTCGAAATTAATTAGGCAGCCATTGCTTCGCAGGATTGTGCGCAGGCCAAACAGGCTTGTGCGCAATGCTGACAGTGGTCTGCCGTGTGCTTACTGCACTCCTCCCCGCAGGCGCGGCAAATCCTGGCGCACAACGCACAAAATTCCTTGGCGAGCATGCTTTCTCGTGCCATCAAGGTAGCCGCCAGCCTGCACATATCTGCGCAATCCCTGTCCAACTTGATGCAGTCAGCCATCATTTTTACGTCCTGCTCTTGCAGGCAGGCTGACGCGCAGCCTTCACAGGCCAGCGCACAGCGCAGGCATTCCGAGATGCATTCATCAAAGCTACTGTTCATGATCATATCTCCGGTATCGGGTCGATGTGATGCCAGTGCACCGTCTCATGACGGTATGTAGCGTTCGACCTGAGGGGTTCCTGAAGATTGATTACATTTCTGTAAGCTTGTCCGAATCATCTCAGTATGAAGGCGTGCCCGATCATTCAAGGCTTTTCAATCACTGCTTCTGGATGCTCACGATTTTCGCGGAGCTTCCCTCCATGCGGAACCCAAATTTCACCTTGTCGCCTACGTTCAAGCCCTTCAGCTGTGCAGGCTCAGATTGGAAGCCCATGGTCATCGCCGGCCATTTGAGCTCTGCTACCGGGCCGTGCGCTAAGGTGATTTTCCCGCTTTGAAGATCCAGCGCCTTTATTGTCCCCTCAGCATGCGCAGTGGGAGCCGCCTGGCTCCCTTGGCCCCCCTCGGCGGAGGCTGGCATTTTCTTCATGTCCATACCATCCATGTCCTGGGCATGCACACTGGTGGCAAAAGCGGTGACCAGGCCTGCGATGACAATTAGCTTTTTCATTGGATTTCTCCTGAGAGGTTGGGGGTAGTTACAGCAAGTTCGCGGCGACGGATCAGCCAGTACGCCGCAGGGATTACAAAAAGGGAAAGCAAGGGGGCGGTGAGCATGCCGCCCACCATGGGAACCGCGATGCGGCTCATGACCTCGCTGCCGGTACCGCTGCTCCAGAGGATGGGCAGCAAGCCTGCAACGATGACCGCCACAGTCATTGCCTTGGGCCTGATGCGTTGCACCGCGCCCTCACGGATCGCGTCGAGCAGCGCTGTTCGTGTGGTTTCGCCTTTGGCTTGACGCTCAGCCCAAGCGTTATTCAGGTAGATGAGCATGATCACTCCGAACTCCGCCGCTACGCCGGCCAGGGCAATGAAACCAACGCCTGTGGCCACCGACAGGTTGTAGCCCAGCAGGTACAGCAGCCAAACGCCTCCGGTCAGCGCGAACGGTAGTGTGCCCATGATGAGCAACGCCTCACCGAGGCGCCCAAAGGTCAGGTAGAGCAGCACGAAGATGATGGCCAGCGTCGCCGGCACCACCCAGGCCAGACGGGCATTCGCCCGCTCCAGGTATTCGAACTGGCCGGAGTAGCTCAAGCTCATGCCTGGATCGAGCTTCACCTCGCTGTTGATCGCCTGACGAAGGTCTGCCACAACAGACGATAGATCCCGGCCGCGCACATCGATGTACACCCAACCCGAGGGGCGAGCATTCTCGCTCTTAAGCATGGGCGGGCCATCAGCGATACGTATGCGGGCCACGCTGCCGAGCGTCAGCTGACCGCCCTGCGAGGTGTAGATCGGCAGCTGACGCAACGCCTCCACGGAATCACGCCATTCGCGTGGATAGCGCACGCTGATGGGATAGCGGGCCAAGCCTTCAACCGTTTCTCCAATGGTTTCGCCACCAATGGCGCCAGCCACGAGGGCCTGTACGTCGGTGATGTTCAGACCGTAACGGGCAGCGGCATGGCGATCGATATCCAGATCAATGTAGCGGCCACCAGTCAAACGCTCCGCCAGCGCCGAAGTCACTCCAGGAACCTTTTTCGCTGCCCGCTCCACAGCGAGGGTAGCCCGGTCTATCTGGTCTAGGTCGCTGCCGGCCACCTTGACGCCTATTGGGCTCTTGATACCGGTGGCCAGCATATCGATGCGGTTGCGGATGGGCGGGATCCAGATGTTGGTCAGCCCAGGCACACGCACAGTGCGATCAAGCTCCTCGATGAGCTTCTCCGTGGTCATTCCTGGACGCCACTCACTCTTGGGCTTGAGCCGAACGATGGTCTCGAACATCTCCAGCGGTGCCGGGTCGGTAGCGGACTCGGCGCGGCCGGCTTTACCAAAGACACTGGCCACCTCGGGAACAGTTCGAATCAGACGATCCGTTCGCTGCAACAGCTCTGAAGCTTTCTGCGCCGAGAGTCCAGGCAAGGCTGAAGGCATGTAAAGCAGATCACCTTCATCGAGCGGAGGAAGGAACTCGCCCCCAAGATGATTCAAGGGCCACAGACTGCTGAGCAGGATGAGCAATGCTCCAGCGAGGGTAACCAGAGGCCGGCGCAGGACGACCTCTAATGCCGGACGGTACAGCCGGATGAGGCCCCGGTTGAGCGGGTTGCGCTGTTCCGCAGGCAGTGGCCCTCTGATCCAGTACCCCATCAGCACCGGAATCAGGGTCACCGATAGCGCAGCCGCCGCTGCCATTGCGTAGGTCTTGGTAAAGGCCAGGGGTGCGAAGAGACGCCCTTCCTGGGCTTGCAGCGTGAACACCGGGATGAACGATAGCGTGATGATCATCAGGCTGAAGAATAGTGCCGGTCCTACCTCGACGGCCGCCTCTGTCATTACCCTCCAATGCGCTTCGCCTCGCAAGGGTTGACCAGGATGCCGGGCATGCCAAGCCTCAACACGTTTGTGGGCGTTCTCGATCATGACCACGGCAGCGTCCACCATTGCACCGATGGCAATAGCGATTCCGCCAAGGGACATGATGTTGGCATTGATACCCTGATGACGCATGACAATCAGCGCAATCAAGATTCCCACGGGAAGCGACACGATAGCCACCAACGACGAGCGCAGGTGCCAGAGAAACGCTGCGCATACCAACGCCACTACTACGAATTCCTCGATCAGCTTGTGACTGAGGTTCTCCACGGCACGGTCGATCAACTGGCTGCGGTCGTAGACGGTGACAAGCTCCACCCCGGCTGGCAGGCCTTTCTTCAGGGTTTCTAGCTTGGCCTTGACGTGCCCGATGGCCTCACGAGCATTCTTCCCGCTGCGCAGGATCACCACCCCTCCTACGGCTTCGCCGAGGCCGTCCAGTTCGCCTATGCCTCTGCGGGCTTCCGGACCTATCTGCACCGTAGCGACGTCGCCTAATGTCACCGGCACGCCCTTGGTAGCCAGTCGCAGCGGTATCGCTCTGAAATCATCCAGCGATCGCAGGTAGCCGGCCGCACGTACCATGAACTCCGCTTCGCCCTGCTCCAGTACACCGCCACCGGTCTCCTGGTTGGCCTTGCCTATAGCCTCAACCACCTCAGCCTGGGTGATACCGAGGCTGGCCATGCGCAGCGGATCGAGGACGACTTGGTACTGCTTGACCATACCGCCGATGGTGGCTACCTCAGCGACATCCGGCAGGGTCTTGAGCTCATAGCGCAGGAACCAGTCCTGCAGGCTGCGCAGTTGCGACAGGTCATGGCCGCCGTTGCGATCGACCAACGCATACTGATAAATCCAGCCCACTCCGGTGGCATCCGGGCCCAGTACCGGCTTGGCTGCCTCAGGTAATCGCGATTGCGCCTGGCTCAGGTACTCAAGCACCCGTGAGCGCGCCCAATACAGATCGGTGCCGTCCTCGAACAGCACGTAGACGAAGCTGTCACCGAAGGCGGAGAAACCGCGTACCGTTTTGGCCCCCGGAACCGAGAGCATGGTTGTGGTCAGCGGATAGGTCACCTGATTCTCAACGATTTGGGGAGCCTGGCCTGGGTAGGACGTGCGGATGATCACCTGCACGTCCGACAGGTCGGGCAAGGCGTCGATTGGCAGGCTACGCACCGAGACGAAGCCCCATGCCACCAGAAACAGCGTGGCGAGGAGCACCAGCACACGGTTGCCTACCGACCAGCGGATCAGTTTGGCAATCATGGTTGGCCCTCCACCACGTTGATCTGCTCAACTACCATGCCCTCGTCGCGTTCGCGTATGCCAAAGCGAATCTGCGCACCGACCTTGAGGCCATCAAGGAGAGACTGATCAACCACAGGAAAGGTCATGGTCATCCCTGGCATGCCCAGGGTGATGAAAGGACCGTGGGCAACGGTGAGCTGGGTGCCGTCTATCTGCACGACACGGCCATCCGCTTCATGCAGGGCTGGCCCCGCATTAGGCTGACTATCCTGCGCCGTCGCCGCCTCGATGCCTTTCAAATTAGCGTCGGAGTCCAACAGGAATTGCCCGGACGCGACGATGCGCTGTCCTGGCTGAAGGCCCTGCAACACCGCAACTTTCCCTCTGCTCTCCTGGCCCAACACGACTTCCACCGGCCGGAAGCGACCACCGTCTTCAGCCAGCATCAACAGGTCTCGCTTGCCGGTGCGGATGACCGCCTCGGCAGGCACCAAGAGGCTTTGCTCGGAAGACTCGCCGGGATGGAGAGCCACTTGAGCGGTCATCCCAGGACGAAGCCGTCCATCCGGGTTGGGCAACTCGATACGCAGGCGCAACGTGCGGCTCTGCAAATCGGCATCGGCGAGCAACGCGGTCAACTTGCCCGGTATGGGATCGCCTGGGAACGCTGGCAATTGCGCCCGCACAGGCTGGCCTTCGCGAAGACCTTGAGCCTGGGCTTCCGGCACAGCCGCTTCCAGCCAGACGTTGGCCACTCCATTGATCCTCGCCAAGGTAGCCCCCGGCGTCAACGTCATTCCGGGTCGCAAATCGAGAACCTGGATGACTCCGGCCGTGGGTGCGGAGAGTGTGACCGAGAGCTGCACCTTCCCAGTGCTCGCGACCCGGTTGATCAGGTCGGCCGGCATGCCGGCGAGCACAAGCCGCTGTCGTGCCGCCGCCGTCAGCTGCGTGTCGCCGGAATGCCGCAGCGCCAGGTATTCCTCCTGCAAACCAGCCCACTCCGGGGTTAGCACATCGGCTAGAGGAGCCCCTTTGGCAACGATGTCGCCCGTCGCTCGACCATAGACGCGCTCGACGTAGCCGCCAGTCCGGGCCTGCAATACGCTGAAGTCGCGTTCGTCGAACGTTAGAACGCCGCTCACACTCAGGGTCCGTTCTAGCCGGCCAGCCGTCACCGTCGCCAATCGAATCCCAAGGTTTTGCTGGAGCCCAGCCGAGACCTGAACCGCAGGCTGCTCCTCGCCAGCCGTGTCATCCGAATACTTGGGCACGAGCGGCATGTCCATGAACGGCGATTTTCCGGGCGCCGGGAAGTGCTGCTGGGGATACATCGGGTCATACCAGTACAGCGCTTTTTTTTCCTCACCTACTGGCTGGGATGAGGAATACGCACCTCTTCCACCTAGCCAGAAGCCCGCGCCTATCCCAATAGCAAGGGCAGCAGCCACGAGCAAACCAATCGACCTATTCCTCATGCCCGCACCTCTCCATAAACGAAATGCAGACGCGCTGCTGTTGCCGCCAACTGTCCTTGCAGGTCCACATCCTGTAGCAGCGCTTCCACACGCTGCCGGCGTGCCGACAGCACTTCACTCAACGGCGAATTACCGGCGCGGTAGTCCGCCAGAGCGAGGCGTACCCGGTCCTCGGCCAGGGGCAAAAGTGTTTCGCGACTGCGCCGTACAGCCCGTTGCAAGCGTTGGTACTCGGCAAGGTCTGTTTCAAGCTGAGCTTGATGCTCGCGCAGGGCAGCGTCCTGCTCATTTTCCAATTGGCGAACTTGTGCGCGTCGTGCCGCAATCATTGGGTCTTGCCGGGAGCTGGTGAACAACGGCAACTGGAAGCTGACTTGCAGGCTGACCATGTTGCTGAAGTCCGGACCACGGCGCTGATAATCCACCCCCCAGGACCAATCCGATTTCTTTTCCGCCTGAGCCTGGTGTACCTGGGCTTGAGCCTCGCGTGTCATGGCGTTGTAGGTATTGAGCTCCGGATGGGCATGGACGGAGTGCAAGTATTCAGCTGCATCTACAGGCCAGACAGGGAACGTCGGCGCGCCCACTTCGGCGTCCTGCCCAATCCAGCGCTTCAGCGCGGCTCGCGCCTGAGCTGACTGACTCAACAGAACGTCTTTCTGCTCGTCCAACTGTGCCAATTCCTGTTTGGGAGCCAACGTATCGGCCGTTGAGCCTGCGCCTCCGGCCAGGCTGGCCCGCACCGTGGAAGCCAGCAGCTGGTTTTCTTTGTAGAAGGCGTCGAACTGTTCAAGCTTTCGCTGCACGGTGTATGCAGCCACCCAAGCCTGTGCGGTTGCCGCCCGAACTTTCAGCCGTTCGAACAGCGCCTCGGCATCGGCTCGCTCGACCGTGGCCTGCGCTGTCTCTATGCGAGCTTTGCGTTTGTCCCGGTTCGGTACTTCTTGGGACAGGCCAACCACCTGCATGGTCATGAAGTCTCTGTTCATGCTCCAGCGGTCGGTGCCTTCAATCGGCAGGTTCTGTACCCCGAGATTCAGGCGCGGATCGGGTAGTTCGCCCGCTGGAATGACTGCGCTGCGCGCAGCTGATGCCTGCTCCTGGCGGGCCTGTAGAGAGGGAGCGTTGCGTTCAGCCAGTTGCAGCGCCTCATCCAGCGACAGCGTTGCAGCCTGTGCCGAGACAGCCGGCAGCAGTATGAACAGGACGGCCGTGGTTATCCGTCCCTGAAAACGTTGGGGAGTCATGAAAATGATTCCTCGAAAGATCAGCGCCCAGGCGCGTGCCATCGCCCCGCTGCTAGGCGGAACGACGGTGTGAAATTAAGAGGGAATCAGACGCGGGGAGGCCGCCATGGATCGGGGGGAGAGCCTGTCGCTATGCCTACCGCGTAGGTATCGGCAGGTCGTGGCTTGGCAAAGGTCAGCCCAGGCGTCAGGAAGCTGAGCTGCACTGTGCTAGCAGTCCTGCACTCCTGGCCGACCTTGCAGGATTTGGCGTGATCGCCGGCCTTGCCCAGGTCTTGGTCCTGGCAGCAGTCATGATCCATACCCGCCATCATTTCCATGCCCATGGTCTGCATTGGGCAAGGTTCAGTCGCCGAATCGATGCCCGCCATCCCGTTAAGCGGAAGCGCCACGATAAGCATCAGGATGGTGAGCAGTCGAATGAACCGATTCATGATGGGCGAGTATAGATTACCGGGATGAGTTCAGCATTAAGGGGTTGGGGCTGCACTAACCCACCGCTTAGAGGCTGGGAGACTGATGAAGAAGGTTGTGACACCCTCCGCTGAAGTACACCAGATTCGTCCGCTATGAGCCTCGATGATAGAGCGGGTTATCGACAGACCCAGGCCTGCATTGCTTGGGCCGCCTTCGCGCCTGGCTGGATCGGCTCGATAGAATCGGTCGAAGATCTTGCCAATGTGCTGGGAATCGATGATTACCCCGCTGTTACGCACGGAAAGCGTCACGCTTTCAGGCGTCTGCTCGATTCGCACTGATATCTCGTTACCTTCCGGGGTGTAGCGCAACGCGTTGGATAGAAGGTTGGAAAGCGCTCGGTCAATCATCAGGCGATCGCCACGAACCTTACCCTGCCCGTGTAGGGTCAGCTGGATGCCTTGATCCTCAGCCAGGAACTGGTAGTACTCGAACAGCTTGGAAACGAGGTCGGAGAGCTCCACATCAATCTGCTCAGGGACGATCAGACCGTTATCCGCCTTGGCGAGGAACAGCATGTCGTCGATCATGCGCGACATACGCTTGAGGTCTTCCAGGTTCGAATAGAGGTTCTCCTCATAGGCATCCAGGTCACGCTTCTTGGTGAGCACCACTTCAGTATGGGTCAGAAGGTTGCTGACTGGCGTTCTCAACTCGTGAGCGATATCGGCAGAGAAGTTGGACAACCGAACGAATGCATCCTCCAACCGTCCCAGCATCCCGTTGAAAGACAGGATGAGCTCCTGAAGCTCTAGCGGCACGGGCTCCAGGGGAATGCGCTCGCGGAGCGATCTTGCCGACATCCCGGTGGCCACTTTGGTGATTTGCCCAACAGGCCGAAGCCCACTCTTGGCCACGACCCAACCCAAGCCTGCGCTTACAATCGCGCTGATCACCAGGCCAATTCCGAACCACCATTGCAGGGTGACAAAGAAATGGGCGTGAGTGGTGACATCGAGCATCAGCACGGCCGTCACCGGTTCCGGCTCGCCTGCAATGGTCAGCTGGGCGGTAATGCCGCGAAAGTTCTGCGATTCATCCTGCCATTCCCAGACCGCACCCCGGTGCGCCTGCTCGAACCGCTGGGGAATTTGGGAGGCTTTGGGGTCTGAAAACAGGACCGTACCGTCAGCCTTGGTGATTTTCGCCGACAAATCCTGATGTGCGCCGAGCAATGCCCGCAGCTGCTGCTCCTGATCGTGGAGCCCGCCTCGCGCTGCTGAGATGGACAGGATATGACGCGTTGACTCCAGCTTTTCGGAAAGCGCCTGCTCATCCAGCATCCGGAAATGGTGCTGGCTGAGCCCGTAGAAAGCCACCCCGGCAACCACCAGGACAGCAGTCACTGCGAACATGAACATCAGGGTCAGTCGCTTGACGAGCGATGATTGCGGGCGCATCACTCGGGCACATCCATCATGTAGCCCATGCCTCGGGCGGTATGGATGAGCTTTGGCGCGAAGTCGTCATCTATTTTGGCCCGCAGTCGGCGAATCGCTACCTCAATCACGTTGGTGTCACTGTCGAAGTTCATGTCCCAGACCTGAGAAGCGATCAGCGACTTGGGGAGCACCTCGCCGCGTCGGCGCATGAGCAGCTCCAGCAGGGAAAACTCCTTTGCGGTAAGGTCGATCCGCTTGCCGTTTCGCGTAGCTCGACGCTTGAGCAGGTCTACCTCAAGGTCTGCCATCTTCATGGTGGTTTGAGCAGCACCACCGTTGCCTCTGCGCAACAACGTGCGAACCCGAGCCAGCAGCTCCGAGAACGCAAAGGGCTTCACCAGGTAGTCATCAGCGCCCAGTTCCAAACCTTTCACGCGGTCGTCTACGCCGTCTCGGGCCGTCAAGAAAAGAACCGGCACATCCTGACCCGCCGCACGGATCTTGCGCAGGACATCCCAGCCATCGAGCCCCGGCATCATCACGTCGAGTATCAGCAAGTCATACGCTTCGCTCTGTGCCTGTTGCAGGGCGTCAGTGCCTGTCATCACCCGGTCAACGGTGAAGCCAGCTTCTGTCAGACCTTGCTGGAGGTAGACACCGGTTTTTGGCTCATCTTCGGCTACGAGTAATTTCATCTGCTCTCATCCACGCGGGGTGCATCTCCAGTTTGCAGGAAAAAAGACGCCCAACCAGAAGCTGACGGAAAAGTAATGTCGAGATCAGTTTTCTGACAGCACCGCGAAGCTAACTTGACCCTGTACCTGACGCCATGAGGCGCAGAACCCACTGAGGATCTCCAGATGAACATGGTCAAAGCAATTGTGATGGTCGTTACCTTCGGCATGGCAGGCATCGCCCTGGCAGAGGGCGGCGCGGACCGGACCTTTGCGCGGATGGAAGCGGCTCGCCAAAGCTCCATGCAGGCATTCCAAGTTGCGCAGGAGAAGAAAGAGCAGGCGCCAGTTGCCGCCCAGTCCAGCAAGCATGCCGGCCACGAAAGCTGCTGATCCCAGCTTACAGAAATGTAATCACCCCGGAATCTGAACTATGGCAGTTTCAGACTACGGCCTCTCATCAGCCTCGCGCAGTGACGAAAGTCTACGAGACTGGTGAGAGCTCCAATGAACCCAAGGGCTGCCCCATCGAGCAGCCTGGATATCAGCGATCTACCTGACTGGACGCAACGGCATGCAAAGCAAAACCACGAGACGATCTTTCGTCAAAGGCCTGGCCGCTACCGGACTTCTGGGTGGGCTCGGCATGTGGCGCGCGCCGGTCTGGGCCGTGACCAGCCCTGGCCAACCGAACGTGCTGAGCGGCACGGACTTCGATCTGTATATCGGCGAACTCCCCGTCAATATCACGGGTGCAGCTCGCACGGCCATGGCCATCAACGGTTCGGTGCCAGGGCCGATCCTGCGATGGCGCGAAGGCGACACCGTGACACTGCGCGTACGCAACCGGCTGAAACAAGACACCTCCATTCACTGGCACGGCATCATCCTGCCCGCCAACATGGACGGTGTGCCGGGCTTGAGCTTCCACGGCATCGCTCCCGATGGCATGTACGAATACAAGTTCAAGGTCCACCAGAACGGCACCTACTGGTATCACAGCCACTCAGGCTTCCAGGAACAGTCCGGGGTCTATGGGGCGTTGGTGATCGATGCCAAGGATCCGGAGCCGTTTGTGTACGACCGTGATTACGTCGTCATGCTCAGCGATTGGACGGATGAAGACCCGGCGCGGGTGCTCTCCAAACTCAAGAAGCAATCTGACTACTACAACTTCCACAAGCGCACTGTTAGCGACTTCGTTGACGATGTGAGCGAGAAAGGCTGGTCGGCCGCTGTAGCGGATCGGAAGATGTGGGCTGAAATGAAGATGAGCCCCACCGACCTCGCTGACGTGAGCGGGTATACCTACACCTACCTCATGAACGGCCAGGCTCCGAACGGCAACTGGACGGGTATCTTCAAGCCCGGCGAGAAGATCCGCCTGCGCTTTATCAACGGCTCGGCCATGACCTATTTCGATGTCCGGATTCCTGGGCTCAAGATGACGGTTGTGGCTGCCGACGGCCAGTACGTCAAACCCGTATCGGTCGATGAGTTCCGGATCGCCGTTGCCGAAACCTACGATGTCATCGTCGAACCTGAAAACGAGCAGGCCTATACAATCTTCGCGCAATCCATGGACCGTACCGGGTACTCCCGAGGCACCCTGGCAGTTCGTGAAGGCTTGCAAGCGCCCGTGCCGGAGGTAGATCCACGCCCGATCATCGCCATGAGCGATATGGGCATGGACCACGGCAGCATGGGCGGAATGGATCACGGCGGCATGGCTGGCATGGACCAGGGGAACATGGCCGGGATGGATCACAGCAAGATGGCTGGGATGGACCATGGCAGCATGGCCGGCATGGACCACAGCAAGATGGCTGGAATGGACCATAGCAGCATGGCCGGCATGGACCACAGCAAGATGGCTGGAATGGACCATAGCAACATGGCCGGCATGGATCACAGCACGATGGCTGGGATGAGTCATGAGGGCATGGCCGGCATGAGCGGTGCAATGCAGAGCCATCCGGCTTCCGAGACAAACAACCCGTTGGTCGATATGCAGACCATGTCGCCGACCCCGAAGCTGAACGATCCGGGAATTGGCCTGCGCAACAACGGGCGCCGAGTGCTGACCTACGCCGATTTGCGGAGCACCTTCATCGATCCCGATGGTCGAGAGCCTGGACGCACAATCGAACTGCACCTTACCGGCCACATGGAGAAGTTCGCGTGGTCGTTCGACGGTATCAAATTCTCTGATGCTGAACCGCTGCGGTTGAAATATGGCGAGCGTCTTCGCATCACCTTGGTCAACGACACCATGATGACTCACCCCATCCATCTCCACGGTATGTGGAGTGATCTGGAGGACGAGAACGGCAACTTCATGGTTCGCAAGCACACCATCGACATGCCACCTGGCTCAAAACGAAGCTATCGCGTCACCGCAGATGCCTTGGGACGTTGGGCCTATCACTGTCACCTACTGTTCCACATGGAAATGGGCATGTTCCGAGAAGTCCGTGTGGACGAATGAGCTGGAGATTTGAGATGAGCAAACCAATGAAACGAAGCGCCTTTTTCCTCTCTGCTGCGATGGTCGGCATGTTGGCTGTTTATGCCCCGTCGTCGTGGTCCAGCGACAACCATGATCAGCATTCCCAGAAATCTACCGAGGCCGGTAAAGCCAAAGGTTCGCAGGACAAGCAGGGTCAGGGGATGAACCATGAAGGCATGGACCATGGGTCCATGGAAAGTATGGACCACGGCTCGATGAAGGGGATGGACCATGGCTCGATGGAAGGCATGGACCACGACAAAATGATGGAATCGCATGGCAGCGACAAAGCTAAGGCAGGGAAAGATGGTCAATAGCCTTGGGCGGCCTTCGCTGCTGGCCCTGACTGTTTCAATCGGCATGCTGGGCGTAACGCCCAGCTTCGCCGCTGAAGAAATGGATCACTCGGGCATGGATCATTCGAAAATGGGGCACGGTTCCATGCAAATGGATGCTGTTCCGTCCGAATCGATGCCGGCGATGGATCACAGCAAGATGGGGGTGAGCAAACAGCAGAAACAGCCTGCCCCTGTTGATCACAGCCAGATGGAGCATGCTCAAAGCCAGAGCAAATCCAGCCCGGTGGACCATAGCAAGATGGACCACAGCAAAATGGGCCATGGAAACATGAAGGGCATGGATCACGGTTCGATGAAGGGCATGGACCATTCCCAGATGAATCATGGTTCAGCGATTTCTCCGACCACAACGAGTCGCACGCCGATTCCAGTGCTCACTGATGCCGACCGCGAGGCAGCCTTTCCGCCTTTGGGTGGCCACCAGGTGCACGACAGCGGAATCAACAGCTTCTTCCTGTTGGACCAGCTCGAATACCAAGACGCCGATGAGGGCAGCACCCTGGCCTGGGACGCATCAGGCTGGGTAGGCGGCGACATCAATCGACTCTGGGTTCGCTCGGAAGGCGAGCGCACCAATGGGGTAACCGAAGACGCTGAGCTGCAACTGCTATACGGGCGCTCGGTCAGTCCTTGGTGGGACGTGGTCGCCGGAGTCCGTCAGGATTTCAAACCGGAATCACCGCAGACCTGGGCAGCCTTTGGTATTCAGGGCATGGCCTTGTATGACTTCGAGGCCGAAGCTACGGCGTTCATCGGCGAGAACGGCCAGACTGCTGCGCGTCTTGAAGGCGAATACGACATCCTGCTGACCAATCGCTTGATTTTGCAGCCCACGGCCGAGGCGAACTTCTATGGCAAGAACGATCCTGAGCGCGGTGTTGGATCGGGTCTGGCCAATACCGAAGTCGGGCTGCGTCTACGGTATGAAATCGTCCGCCAGTTTGCCCCGTACATAGGCGTTACCTGGAGCCGCTCCTACGGCAACACCGCTGACTTCATCCGAGACGAGGGTGGAGATGTTGATGAGGCACGCTTCGTTGCCGGTATCAGGATGTGGTTCTGAGAATTCCAACATGAAAAGAACAATTACAACGCTGCTTGTGGCCGGTGCTGTCGGAAGTGCTGCGGTATTGGGCACCGCGTATTTCGGCTTGGTGAATGTCGGCGCCGATGATCCTCACTTCCCGGCTGTCCATTCGTTTCTCGCCATGGCTCGCGACCGGTCGATTGAGGTTCGAGCGCGAGACATTGAAGTGCCTGACCTGAAGAACGCTGCGTTGATCAAGGCAGGCGCAGGCAACTACAACGCCATGTGCATTGGGTGCCACCTCGCCCCTGGCGTTGGAAAGACAGAACTTAGCCAAGCGCTATACCCGTCGCCACCTGACCTCACCAAGGTGGGTGTCGGAGGCGAACCGGCTGCCGCATTCTGGACGATCAAGCACGGCATCAAAGCCACCGGCATGCCCGCTTGGGGCAAGAGCATGGGTGATGAGTACATCTGGGGAATAGTCGCGTTCCTGGATCAACTTCCCGAAATGAATCCCGAGCAGTACAAGGCTTTGGTGGCCACGAGCGGTGGCCATCAGCACGGCGGCGGCGAAAGCGATATGCATAACCATGAGGGCCAGCACGGCGGGAGCGGGCATGCCGAGCATGGCGATCACGACGAAGCGGCAGACAACGATCATGCCCAGGCAGCTCACGACCATGGAGCTCCACCCGCAGGCGCCACCCAAGCGGCAGATCATCACGGTGACCACAATGCGGCCGAAGCCCATTCGGACGCCCACCCGAAATCGTCGACAAAGACGCATGTTCACAAAGACGGTAAGGAGCACACTCATGCCAACTAACCGGATACTCGTTCGTCTAGCCGCTATCGCTGGGCTGCTGGTGACCTCAGCGGCCTACGCTGCCGAGCCTTTGTCCATCGACGTTCACCGAGACGCGAACTGCGGTTGCTGCAAGAAATGGATCGCGCACTTGGAAGCCAATAGTTTCAAAGTGACCGACCATATTGAGACGGACATGAGCGCAGTGAAACAGAAGCTGGGCGTAGCGCCACGGTTAGCGTCCTGCCACACAGCCGTGATTGATGGAAAGTTTGTTGAAGGTCACGTGCCAGCTGAGCAGATTCGAGAACTCAAGGAGCGGAACGATCTGGTCGGGATCGCCGTGCCAGGAATGCCAGCTGGATCCCCAGGCATGGAGGTTGATAGCGTAAGCCATGCCTACCAAGTCATTGGGTTAACCAAAAGCGGCGCGGACCTAGTAGTCGCCAACTATCCAGCCAAATAACGCACCGACCAGAAGGACGGCAGTAGGCTGACTGCCGTCCCATGTATCCCCGCTAGAAAGCTTCATCAGCTCAACACGACGACACAGAGGGCCTGCAACGCGTAGCTAATCAGATTCGCGGCGCTCGCGGACTGGCTTGAGTACGATATCGCCGTTGATGAGCTCTATGGAGAGTCTGTCGCCCGTCGTGACCCCGAGCTCGCGCAGAATGTCGTCAGGTAATTCCACAATCACATCGCCGGAGCCGTCGCCGGGATCCAGGCACTTTACCGTGGTGCGCGCTGATTCAGTCATTGGGCTCTCCTGCCAGAGCTACCAGTCCCCATCATACTCCAGCAGCCATGCAAGCGGTGATTTGCTCAAGCAGCTTTGCAAATGCCATTTTGTTGGAGTGTTCAGTACGCCGGAAGCCCCTTGCGACTGAGCTAGATCCCATCGACGAACATCGAAAGGGGCCGCAACCCCAAACGGTGCGTAGCTCGTCCGCTTCAATCGGACGGCAAGTTCGTGCCGAAGCTGCGTTCAATCTTTCTGCGGTGCAGCCCGGTTAGGCAATCCCTAGCAGCAGCTATGCCTGAATTGCTCGCTCTTGGTGATGACGCTCAGTGGCAGCCGCACATGGATGAGGTTTGTCGGGACAGGGCGATATCATATGGCCAGTTTACGCTCTGGTCGCTACAGTATCAGCAGTACAATAAGGACGTGCCTGTATGAGAAGGAAAGCTCGCATACTAATCCTATGCAAAACATACCCGTCACCCAGCGCTGCCTATACAGAGACTTCGTGCG
The DNA here is from genome assembly GCF_037993085.1 of Pseudomonas sp. YNh. Lineage (NCBI taxonomy): Bacteria > Pseudomonadati > Pseudomonadota > Gammaproteobacteria > Pseudomonadales > Pseudomonadaceae > Pseudomonas > Pseudomonas sp. YNh. Next base: position 21,512 of record NZ_JBBMRJ010000022.1, read on the forward strand.
TTGCGGGGATGGACGAGGCAGGCAATCTGATCCGTCTTTACCCTGTACCGTTCCGCCTGGTCACTGATGATCAACGATTTTCAAAGTGGCAGTGGATCGAAGCCTCCATCGAAAAAAGCTCCAACGATCACCGACCTGAAAGCCATAAGATTGGCGTGGATACGATTCAGCCCCAAGACATTATTCCAACCTCGAAAGCGTGGATTCGAAGGAGGGAAATGCTTAGCAAGCTGCCCATCTACGACAGTTTTGAGGCTCTGGAGCAGGCTCGACAGAATTCCAATGTCACGCTCGGCTTGATCAAGCCTGAGCGAATTATTGGATTAGAGATCCGTAAAGCCGCGTCAGAAAGCTGGACTGATGAGGAGCTTGAAAAACTGGAGAGACTGCAGCGCCAGCCCGGTTTATTCGATCAGGACGATGTCAAAGCCAGCATCAAGCGCCTAGAGAAGGTGCCCTTCGATTTCTACTACAGCTATGAGTCAGTACTTGATGGTGAGGTAAAGATTTATAAGCACAAGATCGTAGACTGGGAGGCAAGCCAGCTGTACAGAAACATGCGCCGAGCTCATGGGCCTAACGGCTGGGAAGCGCCGTTTCGACAGAAGCTGGAGGTCGAGTTACCAGGAAAAGATCTTATGCTTCTAATGGGAACGATTCATCGATTTCCGCAACAGTGGCTTATCATCAGTCTCATCTATCCACCTAAGCAACCGCCCGAAGCAAATCAGCAAATTTCTCTATTTTGAGAGGCAGATGCCGCGTATCCAGGGATGAATCCAATTCACTCGCAGCCTCGGCGATAAGGCTGCGGTGACAAAAATTCGCGTCAGCTTCGTAGCAAACCATACAAATGCGCTGGCTTGAGGCATCAGCTGTCAGGTTCTCCAGAAGGTCCATCCGGGTACGGATGTAAGCCCTGAAGTCGCGCGCATAGACCCCCCAATCGCCATCGACCTTATAGCGGTTTCGAATCGGTTTTGGGCAACCCAAGGGAGGGGAATGCTCGTAGGCAATTCCTGCATCCGCCAAGCACTGGGCGAAAGCCTTCTTGGAGAAACCAGGCTTTCTGGACAGAGGGTACTCGCGAACGTCCAGAACCTTGTCGATCTGAGCTTGCTTAAGACGAGCGATGAAGGCGTCGATAGACAACCCTTCATAGCCTGCGGTGTAGATCGCCATGTGAAATCTCCCAGCGGCTTCCTGCGGCTGTTCTGCAAATAAATGAGAGACTATACCATTCTAGCCATGCTGTACCCCATGGGCATTGGATGGATGGCCATCTCCAAGAGGTAGCGACGAGCGGATGGTAGGGGCCAGAAATCATCTCGGTCCGCGTTAGGTGGAAGCGCCTTCGCCGAGAGGCTATTGAGGTTTAGGACTTCGAATAGAGCATCGCAGCAGCCAAACCAGTGCATTCCTCAAGAAGCGCCGCTATCACGGATCGGAGCTTACTCGCGTCATACACACCTGATTCAACATCCTCCTGAGTGGTTTCATAAAACGCCTTTGCGTAGCTATCTTTGAAATCGAGGGCGCCCTGATAAATACCTAACGACTCCTTGTAATTCGTCCAGGTCACCTGCGCTGGGGGTCGCCCCTTAAGATTGAGATCGAGATAGCACTCGATAGCGGCCGCGCAGCCGTTGATGTCAGCGTTGGCAACACCACACGGGCCTTTCGCCGGAAACTCGCGCAGCTCGTCCAAGTCAGGAAGAACCATAGCTTTCATGTTCACTGGGAATTGAAAGCGTTTGAGTAGATTTTTATAGGTATCCACTCCTTCGGCGTCGTTATCGAACAGGAAGACCACGCGATTGTGAACATCAATTTTGACCAGTCCCTCGGCGAACTTGGACAGATTACCTGTACCGGAAAATGGGTGACGCTCCTCGATGTCAATGAATCGAAAAAAATCCTCGATGTCCGGGCGGAGCAGCGCCAGACCCCGCTTCAGAATGTGGGTATCAGAAGTGCCTTCAGTCGCTATCAAATAGGTCTGGGTCCGACGTGCGTTCCCAATGAAATCCTCATTTTTAGCCCATCCTGCATCCACAAAATTGCCGTAATCCCAGACGACATCTTCACCTAGATTAGCGGGGTTTTCGGCAAGGATTCGCAGAGTTGCATATGGGCTCAGAAATCCTAACATTGAGCCGAAATGGCTGCGCTCGGAGTAGCCTCCGATGTCTCGATCAAACACTCCCGTCGGGAGTAGAGATGCCGCTGGATCAGCCGCAAAGCGGCCCCGGCCCTGTGCATGATCGGAATCGTAGCTGGCGACATAGTCGCTTTTTAGGTCTCGCAATGCGTACGCTTTGATGAAGTCGATAAATTGATCGAAAGTCAAACGGTCGGATCGACGCTCACCTGGCAGGTATTCCTCGAACTGGTCTCTGTCGAGCACGACCTGATTTTCGTATTCCGACCTCACCGCCGCCAATGTGTATCCGAGCAGCTCCAACCGTGACACCATCGAACCAAGTGTCCGGCAAAAACACAGCTCCATTTGCTCCAGACTTTCAGGGCTATGAGCGTAGTCGTAGTCGATGCCCTCGTGCCGACGGTACTGGCGGTCGGACTCTTGATAGAGCATCCCGTGATCCATGCCCATATAGCCAGTGTTGTATGTGAGATCGAGGCTACCCACAGACAGCGTAATTGGTGTGCTCATAAGATCTTTGTACCTGGAGTTAACTGTCTAACGCCAATGCATGACGCGAATCTGGACATGCTTGTACTGGCACGTGATAGCACATTTCAGCGGCGTCGGAGATGCATCCGAGCTCAGGTGCTCTATCCTGGTGTACCTGCCCCTCGCTAACTCAGGCGTGTAAACCTGTTTTTTTCACTGTAAACCACTCTGGTTAACAGTGAAAAAAATAGGTTTACACGCCAGCAATCATAGGGCCCGCGAACGGAATTCTTCGCCACACCATCACTTGGGTTTGGGGTCCTTGTCGTCCTCCATCAAGGCAAAGAAAGCTTTGGCCTGCTCTTCCTCGGAGAGCTCCTCAACCGGAGTCCGCCGCGGGCGCGCAGTCGGCTTCTGCAGAGCATTCGCTGAGGCATCAAGTTGCTTTTTTACAGATCGTTCCGACGCAGTGAGCGATGAGTCGAAAACCTTCTGGGTGACTCGGTCCTGCCGTTCAGCTCGCGCAAATTTCACTACGTTGGACGTGAACGCGGCTGGCAGGTCAAACGGACACCGCAGGTCTGGATGCTGTTTGGACACCCGACCACCCAGAGCCAATTTTTGAAGGTGTTCGACCTGTTTGGCACTGGACGTGTAAGCCGCTGAGCGGTAAGCATGGCCGATGTCTTGAAGGGAGGCCGCATGACGGCCTGCACTGCGGCACTCAATGTACGCCTGCTTCAACAACTCCACCGCCAGGCGCTTGATACCGAAGGTGCAACGGTAAATTTCCCTTGCCAATTCACCCTGATTACCGCGAATCGCGCCATTGCCCACGCGAACACATTCATCAATGAAAGCTTTCCAGTCGGAACTGCCAGGCTCATCGGGAAGCATGATTCTTGGGTCCGTCAGCAAGCGCTGCTGATCCTCATTGTTTCTCTCAAACAACTTGTGACCCAAGCTGTAATTGCACACGTAGACCATTGGCGGACCGATACCAGCCATGTTCAAGAGGATATCGGTAACCTTCGCTGCACCAAGCCCCTTTTGGATGTACTGCATTTCATCCAGGATGACTAACGATACCCCATCACGATTCGCCCTACGCCGGCATTCACTCAGCAGCTCAGCAACGGTCAGTCGCGACAGAGGCAACTCAACGAACTCTCGAAGAAGGGCCTTAGCATTGGTGGTACCTCGGGCGCTTGCATACCAATGCGACCGCAACGGTAGCTCACCCTGGAAGTGATCGCAGGACAGATCAACGGGGCCAGGCAGAACCTTGCGCAGCGCAGCAATGGTCTGGCTCTTCCCAACCCCTGCAAGCCCTGTAAAACACACCGGCACAGCATCGACTGCAGGTGCTTCATAGAGCCCTCGGGCGTACTCGCGCTCAGAAGAGAACAATGCTCGCGCATGCAGCGCTGCGCGCCCCACCATCTCCTGGATGAACTCAATCGTAAATGCGTTGGGAATGAACGATTCACGCAATGCTTGAGACAGCACCTCTGCCGCCAACCGAGGTTCAATTTCGTACAGACTTTCCAATGGCTCAGGTCGACGCGTGATGATCTGGCGGACCTGATCAGCCGTTTGGCAGCCGTCGAACCAACTCGCAATGGCCTCATTCATTTGGCTTTACCTCGGAATCGATCATAGTCATCTGTATCTCGCTGCGCAGATGCCGATTTAGGTGGTCGACCAATTCTTCTCACGCCACCTTTACACTCTTCACCGGTATCTTCTTTGAATCTATCATCGTGAAATTGATGAATTGCCGGCATCTCATTACGAAGCAAAGTTTGAGATTTTCGCCTTAAGGCATCTAGTGACTGAAGATCACGTAATGATATGTCCCGATCACCGTCAACGGTCCTTTGCGTCGTTACAAAGTCCAGTTCGAACAGTGTGCCTCCTACCTCAATCCATATATGCCGAACGCACATAGTCAGTACATATACATCAACTTCAATAACGCTGCTCCTAGCAACTCGATCAAATATCCCGGTATTGATCAAATCAACAGACCTATACTTGCGCCCGTACAGATAGACTGCGTCTTGACGTACAACGGCCGGGTGCACAGACAGGAAGCTCTTTATGGCAACCTCTTGCTGCATCCCGATTGCAGAATTACGGAAGCGGCTGTCCCAGTAATTCCAGATACCCAGCGGGGTGGGCTTTATTCCGCACCAATACATTTCGGTTTCCATGCGGCCACTTGCGTCAGACGACCGGTTGTCTTTCAGGACTTGGTGAATCTCCCTGCGGGCCATTTGGACAAAATTCAGTGTGCTATGAACATAGGTGGGTTGATCGAGGTCGGATTTTGCTCGCGGGTGCGATGACTCAACCGTAGCTTTAGACTGGCCAGAAAAAACTGGCGTATTTTCAAGTGTGCCTAGCCAGTGGATCTCAGGCTCCGTGTCCAGGGCTGCTGCAGGACCTCGATCAAACACCAGCCCACCTGCCAAGCCTTCGCAGGGCCACCAGTCCGGTTTGATGGTTACTCCGAAAAGCCCACAAAACCATACTTTGTCGACAGCCATGGAAAACAGACACATCCGATAAGCTTCTTTGGTTTCTTTACCTTCGGCAAATCCAATGCCAACCACCATTCCGGACAATCCACACACGGCACGAACGACGCAAAATCCGTCAACGGGGCTACCCTCTGTCAGGCCCGAAAGTTTTTCAACTATGTAGTAACCATCAAACTCGACCTGCTGATTTAGATTCGTCAAGCGTTCTGAGAAACTGCCCAAACTGCCGCTCTGGTCGCGGGTCTTTTGTTTACCTCTTACGCCAATAGATTTCTCTTTAGCGCTAACTTGTTGTTCGATGCAGTAACGCACTTGGTCAATAGTTGGAAATGGGTGCCCTTTACGATTGATGAAAAATGCTACTCCATTTCGTTCAACGGAAACGCAACCAAATTCCTCTGTAAGGATTTTTCGGTAAACTTGACTATATGTTTTGTCAGCGGAACGGAACCTAAGATACGCAGAAAGGATTCTTTCCCTCATGGCGCTATCGGCCCGGTAACCCCACTCTTTGCCATTGGGTGATGGCCGGCCCAGCCTGCGTAATTTCCCCGGCCCCTCCCTGTCCCACCTCCCGATGCGGTGCAGGGGAGGCATGAGAGCCCACTTGTTTTGTCCAAAAGTAATGTAAGTGTAGAACCACAACCTCAAGCGAGCTGCATTTTGCTGAGGCGACTGGCTTTTGGCATGAGCGTTAATTACAGCGTCCGGATCGTCACTGGCTAGAACCTCCTGGAGACGAACCATCAGGCCTGAGATAGCCAGAAAACGGCGGTTGACCTTTTGGTCGTAGGTTTCCTTAGCAGAAACCCGCTTCGTTTCACGATCTGAAATTGCGATCCCCTTAATCGGTTCCAGCCATGGCGGAAATTTGTCCGTCTCCCCTGACGCCAGCAGCGCACCCGCTTCGAGCGCTTCTTCGAACTCGAACCTTGTGAGGGTGATCAAGGTGGTGCGCACGTCTTTCGCTAGATCACTGAACTCCACCAAGCGCACCCGGTTGTGGACCGCATCACTGTTCAGGAAATGGTAATAGTGGCCTTTGACAAGGCTCCGATAACCTTCAGGCGCAAATAACCTAGCGCCCGTGATCACGGCTCAATCTCCAAGAAAAATTTGCCGTAGGCTGCCAGCAGATCACCACCGTCGGTATCGAGAGGATGGTCGATCAGAATCGGCTTGAAGAAATTTACTGGCAGCTTTCGGTCCCAGATGTCTTGGTAGACCTTCGCAATAAACTGGTCACGCTTACCCCATCGGGCTGCATACCGGTAAATGATGGGGTGGATCAAGGCCCCAGCATGCACAGCGCCCTCAATCTCAGCGCTAAACTCCCTGAGCAGCTCGGGGTCGTGGGTCAGCGGCAAGCCATGCATCGGAAATAGCAGATCGAGATTGCCCATGACGATCGGGTCCAGACGATCCAAAGACATTTGCACGGTCCTGATACCGCCGCTTGCGTAATGCAGTTGCTCTAGGGCTGTGCGTAGCTCAGCATGATCACGGTCCTTTTTTTGCTGATTAGGGGTCTTGGCTGCTGAGTAGCGCCTCTCGCTGAAGGCATGAGCTTGATCCTTCACCGTCCAATTGACCGCGTAGGGTTTCCCATCTGAACCCATCAAATACAGTAAAAGGTCCCCCTGATAGGGAAAGGGCATTCTCTGTCGGCTACCAGCTTTAGTGGTAATCACCACCTGGTGATGCTTGAAGCCAATTTGCTTGGCAATTTCCATCGTCCCAGTGACAGGATGAGAAAAATGTCCTTTGGTGAGTGGATGCCCGTGCAATGGATGCGGGGCGTGATATGGCCACAGCATCTTCTGCTCGTGAATATCGAGCAGCTGAGGATGGAAGAGCGCGAGCTGTGCGAACACCGCTTCTGGGGTGGACAGCGAGTGAATCGCACGGCCGAGCTTCCGGCTATTCATTCTGCTGATACGAGAGCCCTTAGGGGCTTCTCGTGGAACCGCTAAAATCGAAGGCGTGTAGATATCGCCCCACGCGAAGTGAGCTTGTCGGCTCCTGATGAGGGCAAATCTCTCCTGCAAAGTCATCAATACAGTCCAATGTCTACGGACCTAGGATCGTCATCCAGCCTGGGGATAATTTGCTGGATGCCCCTATAGCCCTTGCCTCCCGGGCGTACCCAAGAGTGCGGGTTGTGGATAACGCTCACCTTCTTGTGGATGAACGAAGCCCTGCAGGACTTGACGTCCCGCATGTTCGGAATAGACAATGGAAAGGTCAGGTCGCTAAATTCTGACTTATCCACAGAGGCCCAAGGTCGCACTTGGGCCTTTGTCTATCTGAATTCTAGCGCTAATTAACTAGTCAGATTTCATTCAATACTTCCTTATTATTCATACGTGTTAAGAATCTAGGACATAGTTAGCAGCTATCTGCAATGGATTCGCTGGGTGTACACGTATCTGTGTGCACATTTTAAAGCGCTTCGCTTAGCAGGGTATGTTACCGCCGTGGTTAACAGGGTGACAACTGAAAAGTCATCCCTCTCTGGGTCGCGACTGGATTCAAAATTGTCCAGCTTGGGTCATTATCTAGATCAACCGTGCGCCTCACACCCATCGGATATATATCTTCACCCCCTTATCTCAACTGATAATTTAAGGGTTTAGCCCCAATCAAATAAAATGTTGAAAACGACAAGCGTTTGGTGAGGGAAATGGCTGATTCTGCAAATGCATCTGTCCCTGTCGTTCGATGGCTACCGGATGAGACCTTTTTCAGTATTTGTTGTCGTCAGCATCGTTTTATGTGCCACGTTACTAAGGCTAGCACCACTGCATGGCTATTTGGTGAGGGATCAAGTAGTGTGCAGCATGACTTTCCTAGCAGACTAAACTCTTTGCCCCAAAAAGCCAAAGAAGTATGGGGAAGCCCATTCAACATCATTACAGAACATACGATATTGCCGTTGTTTTTTCCTTTTCAATCCAAGGAAAGAATTGACGACGTCTTTCATACAGTTTCAAACAATTCTTTGGGCACCTTAAAATATCGCCTGGGTCTGGTGACCGGTCGCTTTGGCGCAGAGCACCCATTGAAAGCATGCCTCGAATGTTTAAGGGAAGACCGTATCAATCATGGGGTCGCCTACTGGCACCTGTCCCATCAGTATCCAGGCGTCACGTTATGCCCTAAGCACGGAACTCTCATCAGGATTTGCTCGGCCAACCGGCAGTGGTCGGACTCTGCGCACTGGGTATTACCTGCCGAGCACCTAATAGCGAGCGTTGCAGAGCAGCCCGTATGCCCGACAGTGGTACAAACCCTCAAGCGTTTAGGACACTCAGTGATTGAGTTAGCCAAGCTAGGCATTTCTGAGCAATTTCGTCCAGAAAATGTCACGGCTGCTTATAACGAAGCTATTCGTCGCCTCTCAGTCAATACAGAAGCATGCTTTGATGCCCAAGCAGACCTAGCTTCGTTCGCTTCACAACTGCAACCGTATCTTCCACTGGCCTCGCTTCCGACCACTCCAAAGAGAGCTGAAACTTTTATACAGAGTCTGACCCGTACACCGCGCGTTTACTCCCATCCGCTCAAACATCTGATTTTGATCACCTGTATATTCGGCGAGTTTGCGCCGTTTTTATGTGCGTTAAAAAGATTTCAGTCTCCAGGGGATCAGGAAACCCCAGTACAGTCTCCAGACCACGGAAGACGAGCAGTAGGCGATAAAGCAGCACACCGATTTAAAGGTCAGGAAATCAGGGATAGAGTCTTCAAAAAACTGAAGCCTAAAAAGCTGAAACCCGAGCTTCGGGAACAAATCTTGGGTTGCTTGGGCAAAGGAGTGGAGAAACATTCCATAGCGGAACGATATGACGTTTCGGTTTCTACAACAAACAGGATCCTAAGTGCTGATCCTCTACTGATGGCTGCTTGGACAACTCAGCGCAGGGAGCTACTGCTACACAATCACCGTGCGGAGTGGGTTAGCGCCATCGGCATGAATCCAGACGCCAGTCCGAAAAGCCTGAGATCAATGCTCCCCAAGGTCTATCAATGGCTATACCGGAACGATAATGACTGGTTGATGGCTCAAACTAAGCGGATGCCAAGTGGTCGCGTAGGCAACAATCAAAAAATCGATTGGAGTGCTCGCGACAGGCAACTATGCGAATCAATTGAATTGAGCATTCAAAGACTGAAATACTCGGCCACGAATTTCCCTGTTCGAGCTAGTCATATTTTCGCGTTGGTGCCCACACTGCATCGGTGCCTAGAAAAAAGGAATCGCTACCCAGAAGCACGAAACCTACTAGAAATTGTTACCCAATCGACCAAGACTTAACATGCAAGTGCAGCAACGCTCAGTCAGCTATTCCCGACAAGTGGTCGCATACCTACCATTACCATAATTTCGCCATAGAGACTCAATAGGAATCAAATCTTTATCATACTCGTACAAATCAACAACAAATTCATCGAAAGTCTCATAGGCATAAACCACGATTTTCAAAATTTCTTCGGGGAAAAATTCCGTCTTTACAACAGGACTCTCAAATCTTTTTTCTTCCAAATTATTTGAAATCCGATCGAGATACTCAATCATGGCTGTCCGCTCAGATTTCATCCGCTTCGTCAGTTTCTTGAGGCTGCGCAACTTATCGGAGAGAATGGCCACTGCAGAATGGATTGAAATGGAGAATTCATAAGCGCATAGCGCTTCTACGAAGCGAGCATGTTTGAGAGCATCTTCATCCAAGTTCATTACGCTCTCTGCGTTACCGAGGTGTCGCCCAGAACACTTTCTCCACATCACATCGAGATTGTGGCCTTTTGATGAGAAAGGTTGATCGCAATATGGGCAAGTGGACAGCAGCACCACATTGTGTGTGGCACACACGCTCACATGATCAGGGAAATTTCGTCGCCAGTAGGAAAAGCCCAAATCCTGCACGTCCTGCCTGACGCATTCCGGGCAGTAGGCGTGCAAGTCGGAATTAGTAATCGCCATTCGGGGTTTGAGATACGCCGTTCGAGAATAACTGGCATCTCGGGTATCCCTGATAACAAACTGCAGGGGCAATTGAGTGTGTTCGTGCAGCAAGCGGTTGAAGCCATAGCATCCTTGCCAACCCATCGTTGAGGCGATCACCTTAACTGCTTGGTGAGTAATCTCCCCTTCAGAAAGCCATCGTAACCTGTCTACCCTCCAGTCCATAAAATTCACGAGCAAATTGCGGTCAACATATGAGCGCAAAGATTCATCAGGTTGGATACGCAACAGCATGGATGGGTTGGCCCCTCAGCGACTGATCCCGCGTCATCGTTCAAAGGTTGCGGTTGAGCAAACATTGCCAGAAATAAGGTGTAAAAAAGGCACCCAAAGGTGCCTTTTCGGAAGGTTCGAGGAGTAGTCGCAGCGATCCTTTAACTCCCAGCCTTGCGACCTTGGGTTCAGAATCCGACCGGCTATGCCCGTCGTCACTACTTCAGAGAAACCAGCATTCTCTGCTGCCGAAATTGCGGGGGGGCCTTGCTGGTACCCAGTCCCAACGGATGCGCAGTTGCAGTCCTCGACTACAAGCCTATACAGCGTGACACACCTGTCAATTAGATTCTGAGGCGTAATTCCAAGTCGGGACAACGGCGTGCATCACTGCACCCCGCCAACCCGGATTGGTCACGAACAGGGTTACCCGCGACAGCTTTATTTCCCTTGCGACAGGTTTAATTCCCTAAATCTATTTCGAATCGGACAATCAGCGTTGGTTATTCGACAGTAACCGACTTGGCCAGGTTACGCGGCTGGTCCACGTCGGTGCCTTTGAGCACGGCCACATAGTACGACAGCAGCTGCAGTGGAATGGTGTACAGGATCGGCGCCAGCGCATCGGCGATGTGCGGAACCTTGATCACGTGAGTGCCTTCACCATTGGTCATGCCAGCGTGCTCGTCGGCGAACACTACCAACTCGCCACCACGGGCACGCACTTCCTGCAGGTTGGATTTCAGCTTCTCCAGCAGCTCGTTGTTCGGGGCAACGGTAACCACCGGCATGTCGTTATCCACCAGTGCCAGCGGGCCGTGCTTCAGCTCGCCGGCTGGGTAGGCTTCGGCGTGGATGTAGGAGATTTCCTTGAGCTTGAGCGCGCCTTCCATCGCCACCGGGTACTGTGCACCACGGCCGAGGAACAGGGTGTGGTGCTTGTCGGCGAACAGCTCGGCGATTTTCTCGACAGTAGCGTCCATGGCCAGGGCTTCACCCAGGCGGGTCGGCAGGCGACGCAGCTCTTCAACCAGCTCGGCTTCGACGCCCTCTTCCAGGGTACCGCGAACCTGGCCCAGAGCCAGGGTCAGCAGCATCAGCGACACCAACTGAGTGGTGAAGGCTTTGGTCGAGGCCACACCGATTTCCGGGCCGGCCAAGGTCAGCAGGGTCAGGTCAGATTCACGCACAAGCGAGCTGATGCCCACGTTGCAGATTGCCAGGCTGCCGAGGAAGCCCAGCTCCTTGGCGTTACGCAGCGCGGCCAGGGTGTCGGCGGTTTCGCCAGACTGCGAGATGGAGACGAACAGGGTATCCGGCTGCACCACCACCTTGCGGTAACGGAATTCACTAGCCACTTCCACCTGGCACGGGATGCCAGCCAGGCTTTCGAGCCAGTAACGGGCGACCATACCGGCGTGGTAGCTGGTACCACAGGCAACGATTTGCACGTTGCGCACTTTGGCGAACAGGTCGGCAGCCTTCGGGCCGAAAGCCTGGACCAGCACGTTATCCTTGCCAAGGCGGCCTTCCAGGGTGCGCTGAACAACGCTTGGCTGCTCGTGGATTTCCTTGAGCATGAAGTGGCGATAGTTGCCCTTGTCGGCAGCTTCGGCACCTTCATGGTACTGCACGGTTTCGCGCTGGACCTTATTGCCTTGCTGATCCCAGATGGTGACCTGGTCACGGCGGATTTCAGCGATGTCGCCTTCTTCCAGGTACATGAAGCGGTCGGTGACCTGGCGCAGGGCCAACTGGTCGGACGCCAGGAAGTTTTCACCCAGACCCAGGCCGATGACCAGCGGGCTGCCGCTGCGTGCAGCCAACAGGCGGTCAGGCTGCTTGGCACTGATCAGTGCCAGGCCGTAGGCGCCATGCAGGCGCTTCACAGCGGCTTTCAGGGCATCGGCCAGGTCCGGGGTGCTCTTCAGGGTGTGGTGGATCAGGTGGACGATGACTTCGGTGTCGGTCTGCGAATTGAAGACGTAGCCCAGGCCTTTCAGCTCTTCACGAAGCTCTTCGTGGTTTTCGATGATGCCGTTGTGCACCACAGCCACTTCATCGCCCGAGAAGTGCGGGTGGGCGTTGCCTTCGGTTGGCGCACCGTGGGTAGCCCAACGGGTGTGGGCGATGCCCAGCTGGCCGGCCAGTGGGTCGGCTGCTACAGCAGCGTCAAGCTCGCTGACCTTGCCGATGCGGCGGCGGCGCTGCAGTTCACCGCTCTGGGTGAGCACGGCAAGACCGGCGCTGTCGTACCCGCGGTACTCAAGACGCTTGAGACCTTCGATCAGAATGGCTGTGATATTGCGCTCGGCGACGGCACCAACGATTCCACACATGTTTTATTGCTCCTGGCTGATCGCGGCGCAGATCAGGTTGATGCCGCGGGCTTGAATTTGTTCGCGTGCCGCTGCGGGCAGGCGTTCGTCTGTAATAAGGGTGTGCACGCTGCCCCAGGGCAGCTCAAGGTTGGGGATCTTGCGCCCCACCTTGTCCGACTCGACCATCACGATCACTTCACGGGCGACTTCGGCCATGACGCGGCTAAGCCCGAGCAGCTCGTTGAAGGTGGTGGTACCCCGGCCCAGGTCGATGCCGTCGGCGCCGATGAACAGCTGATCAAAATCGTAAGAGCGTAATACCTGCTCGGCCACCTGGCCCTGGAACGACTCGGAATGGGGGTCCCAGGTGCCACCGGTCATCAGCAGCACCGGCTCGTGTTCGAGGTCGCAAATGGCTCGGGCCACGTTCAGCGAATTGGTCATCACCACCAGGCCGGGCTGGCGCCCCAGTTCGGGGATCATGGCTGCCGTGGTGCTGCCGCTGTCGATGATGATGCGCGCATGTTCGCGGATACGCCCGACGGCGGCACGCGCAATGGCTTTCTTGTAGGAAGACACAGGCTGGGCCGGCTCACCGAGCAGTTCTTGCGGCACCGGTACCGCACCGCCATAGCGCCGCAGCAACAGGCCGTTGGTTTCGAGGGCAGCGAGGTCTTTGCGAATGGTCACTTCCGACGTTTCGAAACGCTTGGCCAAGGCGTCCACGCTCACTTCACCCTGCTCGCTGAGCAGAGCCAGGATATTGTGCCGCCGCTGGGGTGTATTTCGTTTCGACATTCGCGCTTAAGTTTCGTTTCGAAAGATAATGGTTGCAATCAAAACCTAAGACGCTCGTTTCGTCAAGCAGTTGCTGCCCTGTGGATAGTTTCGTCAGATTTTGCGCTCCCACACCGGATTGCCAATCGGCCAATAAAAAAGCCGACTTATTCACATAAGTCGGCTTTCGATCGAACAGCTGTGAATAACTCAGCTCTTCTTGATTTTCTCCGGCCGCTTCCAGCCCGAGATATTGCGCTGGCGCGCACGACCCACAGCCAGGTCGGCGGCTTCGACAGTCTGGGTGATGGTCGAACCGGCTGCGGTGGTCGCGCCGGCCTTGATTTCCACAGGCGCCACCAGCGAGTTGTTCGAGCCGATGAACACGTCCTCGCCCATCACTGTCTTGAACTTGTTGGCGCCATCGTAGTTGCAGGTGATGGTGCCAGCGCCAATATTGGTGCGTGCACCGATTTCAGCATCGCCCAGGTAAGTCAGGTGACCGGCCTTGGCGCCTTCACCCAGGTGGGCGTTTTTCAGTTCGACGAAGTTACCCACATGGGCCTTGGCGTCCAGCACGCTACCAGGGCGCAAGCGGGCGAACGGGCCGGCATCGCTGCCCTCGCCCATCACGGCGCCTTCAATGTGGCTGTTGGCCTTGACCACCGCGCCTTTGCGCAGGGTGGTGTTCTTGATGACGCAGTTAGGGCCGATTTGCACATCGTCCTCGATGACCACTTTGCCTTCGAGAATCACGTTGATGTCGATCAGCACATCACGACCAACGGTCACTTCACCCCGTACATCGAAGCGCGCCGGGTCCCGCAGGGTCACACCCTGGGCCATCAGGCGGCGGCCTTCACGCAGCTGGTAATGACGCTCCAGCTCGGACAGCTGACGACGATCGTTGGCGCCTTGCACTTCCATCGGGTCGTGTGGCTGTTCAGTGGCCACCACCAGGCCGTCGGCCACTGCCATGGCGATGACGTCGGTCAGGTAGTACTCGCCTTGGGCGTTGTTGTTCGAGAGGCGGCCCATCCAGTCGGCCAGGCGCGCGGCTGGCAGCGCCAGAATACCGGTGTTGCCTTCCTTGATCGCTTTCTGCGCGTCGTTGGCGTCCTTGTGCTCAACGATGGCAGTCACCCGGCCTTGCTCGTCACGCACGATGCGACCGTAGCCGGTCGGGTCGTCGAGCGATACCGTAAGCAGGCCCAGCTGCTGTTCATTGGCCTTGGCCAACAGGCGTTGCAGGGTCTCCACTTCGATCAACGGTACATCGCCGTACAGCACCAGCACGGTGTCGGCGGTCACGGCCGGCAATGCCTGGGCTACCGCATGGCCGGTACCCAACTGTTTTTCCTGCATGACGAAGTTCAGGTCGTCAGCGGCCAGGCGCTCGCGAACCAGCTCGGCACCATGACCAATAACCACGTGGATACCTTGCGGCTGCAGCTGGCGCGCGCTGTGGATAACATGGCCGAGCATGGAGTTGCCGGCTACCGGGTGCAGCACCTTGGGCATAGCCGAGCGCATGCGGGTGCCTTGGCCGGCGGCGAGAATAACGATATCGAGTGACATTACTGGCTACCAATCCTGGGCGGTCAGTGAAAGACCGGGGGGAGAAAAATCAGAAAAAGAAAAAGGGTAGCCGAGGCTACCCTTTTACTCAATCGCAACAGAAGTTATCAGCCGAGGCCGATTACTTGCCTTTGCGCATTTGCTGGACGGTACGCAGCTGGGCTGCGGCCTCGGCCAGACGTGCGGCGGCGGCACTGTAGTCGAAGTCCGCGCCTTTCAGATTCAGGGCGTTCTCGGCAGCCTTGAGGGCTTCCTGAGCTTGCGCTTCATCCAGGTCTGCAGCACGTTGCACGGTATCGGCAAGCACCTTGACCATGTTCGGCTGAACCTCGAGGAAACCACCAGAGATGTAGAACACCTCTTGGGCGCCACCCTGCTTGGTCAGCGTAATCGGACCTGGCTTCAGATTGGTGATCAGCGGCGCGTGGCCTGGAGCGATACCAAGATCACCCAGGTTACCGTGCGCAACCACCATCTCGACCAGACCGGAGAAAATTTCTCCTTCCGCGCTGACGATATCGCAATGGACTGTCATAGCCATCTGCTTGCCTCAACCTGATAGCGCCCCTTGCGGGGCGCAGGAATTACAGTTTCTTGGCTTTCTCGATCGCTTCGTCGATGCTGCCGACCATGTAGAACGCTTGTTCTGGCAGGTGGTCGTAGTCACCTTTGAGGATGCCGCTGAAGCCAGCGATGGTGTCTTTCAGGGAAACGTACTTGCCTGGCGAACCGGTGAAGACTTCGGCCACGAAGAACGGCTGCGACAGGAAGCGCTGGATCTTACGAGCGCGGGCTACCAGTTGCTTGTCGGTCTCGGACAGTTCGTCCATACCCAGGATCGCAATGATGTCCTTCAGCTCTTTGTAGCGCTGCAGAACATACTGAACGCCACGAGCGGTGTCGTAGTGCTCGTTGCCGATCACGTTCGGGTCCAGCTGGCGCGAAGTCGAGTCCAGTGGATCGACCGCTGGGTAGATACCCAGGGAGGCGATGTCACGGGACAGAACGACGGTGGCGTCCAAGTGGGCGAAGGTGGTCGCTGGCGACGGGTCGGTCAAGTCGTCCGCAGGTACGTATACGGCCTGAACGGAGGTGATCGAACCTTCCTTGGTGGAGGTGATGCGCTCTTGCAGAACGCCCATCTCTTCAGCCAGGGTCGGCTGGTAACCTACTGCCGAAGGCATACGGCCCAGCAGTGCGGATACTTCGGTACCGGCCAGGGTGTAACGATAGATGTTGTCGACGAACAGCAGAACGTCGTTACCTTCGTCACGGAACTTCTCAGCCATGGTCAGGCCGGTCAGCGCTACGCGCAGACGGTTTCCTGGTGGCTCGTTCATCTGACCGTAGACCAGTGCTACTTTGTCGAGAACGTTGGAGTCCTTCATCTCGTGGTAGAAGTCGTTACCCTCACGAGTACGCTCACCCACACCAGCGAACACGGAGTAACCGCTGTGTTCCATGGCGATGTTACGGATCAGTTCCATCATGTTTACGGTCTTGCCGACACCGGCACCACCGAACAGACCAACTTTACCACCCTTGGCGAACGGGCAAACCAGGTCGATAACCTTGATGCCGGTTTCCAGCAGGTCGTTGCCGCCTGCCTGGTCAGCGAACGAAGGCGCTGGCTGGTGGATACCGCGACGCTCTTCTTCACCGATCGGGCCGGCTTCGTCGATCGGGTTGCCCAGTACGTCCATGATACGGCCCAGGGTGGCCTTACCAACAGGAACGGAAATGGCAGCGCCGGAGTCAACGACTTCCAGACCGCGCTTCAGGCCTTCGGTAGAGCCCATCGCAATGGTACGAACCACGCCGTCGCCCAGCTGCTGCTGAACTTCCAGGGTGGTTTCCGCGCCTTGTACTTTCAGCGCGTTGTATACACTCGGCACGACATCACGTGGGAATTCCACGTCGATGACGGCGCCGATGATTTGAACGATACGTCCGCTACTCATAGCTGGATCCTCTGAATTTTTGAACCGTTAAACCGCGGCAGCGCCGCCGACGATTTCCGAGATCTCCTGGGTGATCGCAGCCTGACGCGCCTTGTTGTAGATCAACTGAAGCTCTTTGATCAAATCACCGGCGTTGTCTGTGGCGTTCTTCATGGCGATCATCCGGGCCGCTTGTTCAGCAGCGTTGTTCTCGACCACCGCCTGGTATACCTGCGACTCCACGTAACGCACCATCAAGCCGTCCAGCAGCTCTTTTGCGTCGGGTTCGTACAGGTAATCCCAGTGATGCTTGAGATCCTGATCCGGGGTTGCCACCAACGGTACCAATTGCTCGACCGTTGGCTTCTGGGTCATGGTGTTGATGAACTTGTTCGAAACCACGGAGAGGCGATCGATACGGCCGTCCAGGTAGGCGTCCAGCATCACTTTGACGGAGCCGATCAGATCGTTGATCGATGGCTCTTCGCCCAAGTGGCTGATCGCTGCTACGACGTTGCCGCCAAAGATGCGGAAGAAAGTCGCACCCTTGCTGCCGATCACGCACAGGTCGATTTCAACGCCCTGTTCGCGGTTTGCGCTCATGTCCTTGACCAAGGCCTTGAACAGGTTGGTATTCAAGCCACCGCACAGACCACGGTCACTGCTCACCACGATATAACCGGCGCGCTTTACAGGGCGCTCGATCATGAACGGGTGGCGGTATTCCGGGTTGGCGTTGGCCAGATGACCGATCACCTGGCGGATACGCTCCGCGTAAGGACGGCTAGCAGCCATGCGCATTTGTGCCCTGCGCATCTTGCTGACCGCCACTTTCTCCATGGCGCTGGTAATTTTTTGCGTGCTTTTGATGCTCGCAATCTTACTGCGAATCTCTTTTGCGCCTGCCATGTATCACCTATCAGGTTAGCAAGCGGGGGCCAGGGCCCCCGCTGCGGCTTACCAGGTCTGGGTGGCCTTGAACTTCTCGATACCGGCTTTCAGGCCTGCGTCGATTTCGTCGTTGAAGTCACCCTTCACGTTGATCTTCGCCATCAGTTCAGCGTGATCACGGTTGAAGAAGGCGATCAGTGCTTGCTCGAAGCTGCCGATCTTGGAGACTTCTACGTCGGTCAGGAAGCCACGCTCAGCGGCGTACAGCGACAGTGCCATGTCCGCGATGGACATTGGCGCGTACTGTTTCTGCTTCATCAGCTCGGTAACGCGCTGACCATGCTCCAGCTGCTTGCGGGTCGCTTCGTCCAGATCGGACGCGAACTGGGCGAATGCAGCCAGTTCACGGTACTGAGCCAGCGCGGTACGAATACCACCGGACAGCTTCTTGATGATCTTGGTCTGAGCGGCACCACCTACGCGGGATACCGAAACACCGGCGTTCACTGCAGGGCGGATGCCCGAGTTGAACATGGCCGATTCCAGGAAGATCTGACCGTCGGTGATGGAAATCACGTTGGTCGGAACGAACGCGGAAACGTCGCCAGCCTGGGTTTCGATGATCGGCAGAGCGGTCAGGGAACCGGTTTTGCCAGTGACAGCACCGTTGGTGAACTTCTCGACGTACTCTTCCGAAACGCGCGATGCACGCTCCAGCAGACGGGAGTGGAGATAGAACACGTCGCCTGGGTACGCTTCACGTCCTGGTGGACGGCGCAGCAGCAGGGAGATCTGACGGTAGGCAACGGCCTGCTTGGACAGGTCATCGTAAACGATCAGAGCGTCTTCACCGCGGTCACGGAAGAACTCGCCCATGGTGCAACCGGCGTATGGCGCCAGGAATTGCAGTGCGGCGGATTCCGAAGCACTGGCAACAACCACGATGGTGTTGGCCAGGGCGCCGTTTTCTTCCAGCTTGCGAACGATGTTGGCAACGGTGGAACGCTTCTGGCCGACAGCTACATAAACACAGAAAATACCGGAGTCTTTCTGGTTGATGATGGCGTCGATGGCCATGGCGGTCTTGCCGATCTGACGGTCGCCAATGATCAGCTCACGCTGGCCACGGCCAACAGGGATCATGGCGTCGACGGATTTGTAGCCAGTCTGTACAGGCTGGTCTACCGACTTACGCCAGATCACGCCTGGAGCTACTTTCTCGACCGCGTCGGTCTGGGTGTTGCCCAGAGGACCTTTGCCGTCGATCGGGTTGCCCAGTGCGTCGACGACGCGACCCAGCAGTTCCTTACCAACCGGAACTTCCAGGATGCGGCCGGTGCACTTGGCGCTCATGCCTTCGGCGAGGGTGTCGTAGGCACCCAGGATCACTGCACCTACGGAGTCTTGCTCCAGGTTCAGGGCCATGCCGTAGACGCCGCCCGGGAACTCGATCATTTCGCCGTACATGACGTCGGCCAGACCGTGGATCCGCACGATACCGTCGGAAACCGAAACAACGGTACCTTCGTTACGGGCTTGGGAGCTCACATCGAGGTTGTCGATGCGGCCCTTGATGATTTCACTAATTTCGGAAGGATTGAGTTGCTGCATTGCTCTGCTGCCCCTTCAAACTCAAGATTTCAATGCTTCGGCCAGTTTCGCGATTTTGCCGCGAACAGAGCCATCGATTACCAGGTCACCAGCGCGGATGACGACGCCGCCAATCAGGCTGGCATCCTCCGACGCGTGCAGGCGCACTTCCTGGCCTAACCGTGCACTGAGAACCTTGGCGAGTTTGTCTTGCTGTTCTTGGTTCAACGCGAAGGCACTGGTGACTTCCACGTCCACGGATTTCTCTTGCTCGGCCTTGTACAGGTCAAACAGAGCGGCAATCTCCGGCAGAAGCAGGAGACGGTCGTTTTCCGCGGCAACATGAATGAAATTCTGTGCCTGTGCATTGAACTTGTCACCGCACACGTCAATGAACGTGGCGGCCTTTTCTGCGCTCGTCAGTCGCGGGGCCTTGAGCAGGCGCTGCATGGTGTCGTCTTGCGACACCGCAGCAGCCAGGCCGAGCATGGCTGACCAATTGGCCAGTTGCTGATGGGCCTGGGCATGCTCAAAGGCAGCCTTAGCGTAAGGTCGGGCCAACGTGGTCAGTTCTGCCATGATCGCCCTCGCTTAAATTTCAGCGGCCAGTTTGTTAACCAGCTCCGCATGCGCGTTTTGATCGATTGTGGCGCCAAGGATCTTTTCAGCACCGCCAACGGCCAGAGCACCCACTTGGGCACGCAGGGCGTCTTTAGCGCTGTTCAGTTCCTGTTCGATCTCGGCCAGAGCCTGAGCCTTCACACGGTCAGCTTCGACGCGGGCCTGTTCACGGGCTTCCTCGACAAGCTGAGCAGCGCGTTTCTTGCTTTGCTCAATGATTTCGGCTGCCTGTGCTTTAGCTTCACGCAGTTGCTGACCCGCTTTCTCTTGGGCCAGCTCCAGGTCGCGAGCTGCGCGGTTGGCAGCGTCCAAACCGTCGGCAATCTTCTTTTGGCGCTCTTGCAGAGCAGTGATGACCGGAGGCCATACATACTTCATGCAGAAGAGTACAAAAATCAGGAAAGCAACGGATTGGCCAATCAGGGTTGCATTAATGTTCACGCCAACACCTCGCTCGGTCTTAATTCATACAGCCATCAACTCGTGGTGACGAGTGATTAGCCGGCGATCTGACCAACGAACGGATTCGCGAAGGTGAAGAACAGAGCGATACCAACACCGATCATGGTTACGGCGTCGAGCAGACCGGCAACGATGAACATTTTGACCTGCAGCATCGGAACCATTTCTGGCTGACGAGCAGCGCCTTCCAGGAATTTGCCGCCCAGCAGGCCGAAACCAATGGCGGTACCCAGAGCACCCAGGCCGATCAGCAGAGCAACAGCGATAGCGGTCAGACCAACTACAGTTTCCATCTTTCCTCCCGACTTTTACGTCGTATTGGTTAGGTTTTTAGTTTGAAGCGGTAAAACAAATCGTGAGTACAGCTGCCCTTGCGGACTTTTTAAGCCCTCCCCCCGAACAGGCGAGGAAGGCTATCAGACACGCCAGGCGGTCTTAATGGTTATCTTCGTGCGCCATCGACAGGTAGACGATGGTCAGCATCATGAAGATGAAAGCTTGCAGGGTGATGATCAGGATGTGGAACACAGCCCACGCCCATTGCAGCACCACACCCAGGCCGCTGAGCCACAGCAGGCCGGAGCCGAACATGACCGCGATCAGGATGAACACCAGTTCGCCGGCATACATGTTGCCGAACAGACGCAGTGCCAGCGAGATCGGTTTGGCGATCAGGGTGACGAATTCGAGCAGGAAGTTGACCGGAATCAGCAGGATCTGCACGAAGATGTTCTTGCTGCCGAACGGGTGCAGGGTCAGTTCACCGATGAAGCCGCCCAGGCCCTTGACCTTGATGCTGTAGAAGATGATCAGGGCGAACACGCTGAAGGCCATGGCCAGGGTCGCGTTCGGGTCGGTGGTCGAAACGGCGCGGAACGGAATGTGCGGATCACCGGAAATCAGGATGGCCAGCTGAGGAATCCAGTCGACCGGTACCAGGTCGACGGCGTTCATCAGGAATACCCAGACGAAGATGGTCAGTGCCAGCGGTGCGATTACCGGGCTACGGCCGTGGAAGGAGTCCTTCACGCTGCCGTTGACGAAATCGACCATCACTTCCACGAAGTTCTGCAGACCGCCAGGCTGGCCGGAAGTCGCCTTCTTTGCCGCCATGCGGAAAATGAACAGGAAGATCAGACCCAGCGCGACGGACCAACCCAGGGTGTCCAGGTGGAACGCCCAGAAGCCCATTGCCTTGGCTTCTGCAGCCGAATGGGCAAAGCCCCAGCTGCCGTCTGGTAGTTGACCGTAGGTCAGGTTCTGCAAGTGGTGCTGGATATAGCCCGAAGCGGTTTCTGCTGCCATGGTTGCCTCAAACGCCCTAAGGTCTCGAAAGTCTTTTATTCATCAGCAGGGGCGCGAACCAGCTGACCAAAAGGGTCAACACGAAGACGCCGAATACTGCTAACGGCGCCAGTGGCTTCACTCCTGCGAAGGTCAGTGCAAAAAGCACTGCCGTCAAAATCATCTTGCCTGCCTCGCCAGCGTAGAACGACTTGACGATGGCTTGTGCTGCCCGAGCTCCGCTGAAGCGAAAAGCCTTCCAGGCGAAATACACATTGGGCAGCCACGCAATCAAACCTCCGCAAAGGCCTGAATATCCACTGACCGCCCCTTTCCACTGCCACAACACCAGGGTTGCCAGCAGCAGTACGACGAATTGAGCCAGCAGTACCGGAAAAACCGCCCAGCGATGGAAAGGCAGGCGGTTTGGCGTGCGGATTTCCATCACAACTGCTCCTCGGAAGTCGACCAACAAGTCAGCTATGACTTGGCATAATTTGTGCCGACAAAATGCGCGCAGAGTATAGGGGTGGATTAACCCCTATTCAACTCTTCGTAGTGATTTCCGACTGCGCGCTACAACAGGAATTGTTTCAGCGGATGTGAGCAAGCACGCCTTGCAACTCGTCAAGCGAGTTGTAACGAATAACCAACTGGCCCTTGCCCTTGTTCCCATGACGGATCTGGACGGCCGACCCCAGGCGCTCTGCGAGCCGCTGTTCAAGGCGTGCGATATCCGGATCAGGTTTGCTCGGTTCGACCGGATCAGGCTTGTCACTGAGCCACTGACGAACCAGTGCCTCGGTTTGGCGCACGGTGAGACCACGTGCGACAACATGACGCGCCCCCTCCTCCTGACGGTTTTCGTCCAGGCCGAGCAATGCGCGTGCATGGCCCATCTCCAGGTCACCGTGGGCGAGCATGGTCTTGATCGCCTCCGGCAAGGTGATCAGGCGAAGCAGGTTGGCCACGGTGACCCGCGACTTGCCCACGGCGTCGGCCACCTGTTGCTGGGTGAGCTCGAATTCCTGCTGCAGACGCTGCAGGGCCATGGCCTCTTCCAGCGGGTTGAGATCTTCGCGCTGGATGTTCTCGATCAGCGCCATGGCAATGGCGGCTTCATCGGGCACTTCGCGGACCATGGCCGGGATCGTGTCCAGGCCGGCCTGCTGGGTCGCGCGCCAGCGGCGCTCACCGGCGATGATCTCGAAGCGGTTGTCGCCAATCGGGCGGACCACGATCGGTTGCATGACGCCATGGCTGCGAATCGAATGCGCGAGCTCTTCCAGCGCCTCCGGGTCCATGTCCCGACGCGGCTGGTACTTGCCACGCTGGATCAGCTCGACCGGCAGGTGTTGCAGTTCTTTCTGGTCGATCTTCACAGCCTGCTCTTCGAGCGCGCTGACGGAAGGACCACTGAGCAGTGCATCCAACCCACGTCCGAGACCCCGTTTCTTGACGGCCATACGGATTCCTTAAGTTGTTTGTGCAGTGCGTGATGGACGGCGCTGGCGGCGAACCAGTTCCCCGGCCAGAGCCAGATAAGCCAGCGCGCCGCGCGATTGCTTGTCGTAGGCCAGGGCCGGCATGCCGAAGCTGGGGGCCTCGGCCAGGCGAATATTGCGCGGAATGACCGTGTCGTACAGCTGCGGGCCAAAGTGTTCCTTCAGCTGCGCCGAAACATCGTTGTTCAGGCTCAGGCGAGGATCGTACATGGTCCGCAGCAAGCCCTCGATCTTCAACTCCGGATTCAACCGGGCGGCGATGCGCTTGATGTTATCCACAAGGTCGCTGAGGCCTTCCAGTGCGTAGTACTCGCACTGCATGGGGATGATCACGCCATCGGAAGCGACCAGGGCGTTGAGCGTGAGCATCGACAGCGACGGCGGGCAGTCGATGAGGATGTAGTCGTAGTTCTCACGGATAGGCGCCAGTGCGTTGCGCAGACGGCTCTCCTTGACCTGCATTTCCAGCAGCACCACCTCGGCGGCGGTCAGGTCGCGGTTGGCCGGCAGCAACTGGAACCCACCGTGCTCGGAGTAATGCATGGCCTGGGCCAGGTCGCATTCCCCGATCAGCAGGTCGTAGACCGAGTGCTCGAGCTCGTGCTTGTCCACACCGCTGCCCATGGTGGCGTTGCCCTGCGGATCGAGGTCGATCAGCAGCACACGACGCTTGGTCGCGGCCAGCGAGGCGGCGAGATTGATACAGGTGGTGGTCTTGCCTACACCACCTTTCTGGTTCGCGATTGCGAATACCTTAGCCATTGATGCGCGTGTTCCCAGTCATGCCTTGCGGCGCAGTATCAGCAGATGGCGCTGGCCCTGGCAACCTGGAACGGTCAGGGCCTGTTCGCTTTCCACTGTGAAGTCTGCGGGCAATGCTACCAGTTCATCGGCAGGATGCAGCCCCTTCATTGCAAGCCATTGCGTCCCGGTGTCGCCCAGATGGCGGGTCCAGTTGGTGAAGTTCTCCATGCTGCTGAAAGCGCGGGAGATGATTCCGTCGAACGGCTGCGCCGGCTGGAAGGCTTCGACCCGGCTGTGGATAACCGTGAGGTTGTCCAGTTTGAGCTCCATTTTCACCTGGGTCAGGAAGCGGGTCTTCTTGCCGTTGGAGTCCAGCACCGTCACGCGCTTGTGCGGATGCAGGATAGCCAACGGAATACCCGGCATGCCACCGCCGCTGCCGACATCCAGCCAGTTGTCACGCTCGCTGTGGATAAACGCCATGACGCTCAGGCTGTCGAGCAGATGGCGCGACACCATCTCGTCCGGGTCGCGCACGGCCGTGAGGTTGTAGGCTTTGTTCCATTTGATCAACAGGGCCAGGTAGCCAAGCAGTTTCTCGTGCTGCTCGGCGCTCAGCTCGACACCGAGCTGGCGCGCGCCTGTGGACAACTCTTCAGCGTGTTGCGGGGTGACCAGGGAACTCAAGCGCTTTGCTCCAATTCGCGGCCAGCGCCGCGTTTTTTCAAGTAAATCAGCAACAGGGAAATCGCCGCCGGGGTCACGCCCGGGATGCGCGAAGCCTGGCCCAGGGTTTCCGGGCGGGTCTGGCCAAGCTTGCCCTGAATCTCCTTGGAAAGGCCGGAAATCGTCGTGTAGTCGATATCCACAGGCAGGCGGGTGTCTTCGCTGGCGCGCAGGCGAGCGATTTCATCCTGCTGGCGGTCGATGTAGCCCGCGTACTTGGTGCGGATCTCGACCTGCTCGGCGACCTGTGGATCGATTGCGTCACCGCCGGTCGCCTCGATCAGCCCGGCGTAGTCGATTTCCGGGCGCGCCAACAGGTTCAGCAGGCTGTACTCGTGGCTGAGCGGCGTGCCGAACTTATCCACAATGGCTTGGCCTTGTTCGGTGTTCGGCCGAACCCAGGTCGACTTCAGGCGCTGTTCCTCACGCTCGATGCCGTCACGCTTGGCGCAGAAGGCGGCCCAGCGCTGATCGTCGATAAGGCCCAGTTCACGGCCTTTCTCGGTCAGGCGCAGGTCGGCGTTGTCTTCGCGCAGGATCAGGCGGTACTCGGCACGTGAGGTGAACATGCGGTACGGCTCCTGGGTACCCAGGGTGATCAGGTCGTCGACCAGTACGCCGATGTAGGCTTCGTCGCGGCGCGGGCACCAGCTTTCGCGGCCCTGTGCGCGCAATGCGGCGTTGGTCCCGGCCAGCAGGCCCTGGGCACCGGCTTCTTCGTAACCGGTGGTGCCGTTGATCTGCCCGGCGAAGAACAGGCCACCGATGACTTTGGTCTCGAGGCTGTACTTGAGGTCACGCGGGTCGAAGTAGTCGTACTCGATGGCGTAGCCCGGGCGGACGATGTGGGCGTTTTCCATGCCGCGGATCGAACGCACCAGCTCCAGCTGCACGTCGAACGGCAGCGATGTGGAAATACCGTTGGGGTACAGCTCATGGGTGTTCAGGCCTTCCGGCTCGATGAACACCTGGTGGCTTTCCTTGTCGGCGAACCGGTGAATCTTGTCTTCGATCGATGGGCAGTAGCGCGGACCGACGCCTTCGATCACACCCGAGTACATCGGCGAACGATCGAGGTTCGAGGCGATGATCTCGTGGGTACGCGCATTGGTATGGGTAATCCAGCAGCTCACCTGCCGTGGGTGCATTTCGGCATTGCCCATGAAGGACATGACCGGGATCGGCGTATCACCTGGCTGCTCGGTCATCACCGAGAAATCCACAGAGCGCCCATCGATGCGTGGCGGAGTCCCGGTTTTCAAGCGGCCGACGCGCAGCGGCAGTTCACGCATGCGGTGGGCCAGGGCGATCGAGGGTGGATCACCGGCACGGCCACCGGAATGGTTTTGCAGACCAATGTGGATAAGCCCGCCGAGGAAAGTACCAGTGGTCAGTACCACCGATTCGGCGAAGAAACGCAAACCCATCTGGGTAACTACGCCCTTGACCTGGTCCTGCTCGACGATCAGGTCGTCGCAGGACTGCTGGAATATCCACAGGTTCGGCTGGTTTTCCAGGATTTCACGCACCACCGCCTTGTAGATGGCGCGGTCGGCCTGCGCACGGGTGGCGCGTACCGCCGGGCCCTTGCGGTTGTTCAGAACGCGGAACTGGATGCCGCTCTTGTCGGTGGCCAGCGCCATGGCGCCGCCGAGGGCATCGATCTCTTTGACCAGATGGCTTTTGCCAATACCGCCGATGGCGGGGTTGCAGCTCATGTGACCGAGGGTTTCCACGTTATGGGTCAGCAGCAGGGTTTTCACACCCATGCGTGCAGACGCAAGCGCAGCCTCGGTACCGGCATGGCCGCCGCCGATGACGATCACTTCAAAACGGGAAGGGAAATCCACCACGCACCTCGTGCCTGTTTTTGCGAATAGAGAAGGTAAGCCGACAAGTATAGGGACTTCACCCCCTTTAAAGAAACCGTCTGCGCAAATTTTGACCAGTCTGTGGATGAGTGGCAGACAACAGAAATCAACAAGAAGAAATTTATAAAAGCTTTGTTTTTATGTTTATTCTTATGCACAACGATATCTGTGGATAAAGCTCTGTAGGCCATGAATTGCGCTGTGTAGAGAGAAATTAAACCCTGTGTCTGGAGTGCCATGAGGGCTATGGATAACGTCATTTAGCCTGTGGATGAAATGCCTATTTACCCACAGGCGGATTTCTCCTCAGGAAAAAAGCCTGCTTATCAACTGAGCTGAAGATGGGTTTTCCACAGGGCTCCTGAGCGCAGTTTTCAGCTTGTGGATGAAAAAATACTCAAGATCGCGAGCGACGCGGACAAGGCGACAGCCGGTTTTCCGCAAAAGCGTCGGCCCAGCCATAGAGATCTAGCGGTTGTACTGGCGTCTTCGCGGGCTTGCCCGCGCC
Source organism: Pseudomonas sp. YNh (assembly GCF_037993085.1). NCBI lineage: Bacteria > Pseudomonadati > Pseudomonadota > Gammaproteobacteria > Pseudomonadales > Pseudomonadaceae > Pseudomonas > Pseudomonas sp. YNh. Next base: position 48,750 of record NZ_JBBMRJ010000022.1, read on the forward strand.
CACAGGTGCGCTGTTGACCTCGCTGTGGTCATCTCCTGCAACGAATTTGAGGCAAAAAAAAGCCGCTCCCTAAGGAGCGGCGCTTGGCCTTGCCTGGCTGTGGATTACTTGCCGATGCAGAAGCTGGAGAAAATGCGCCCCAGCAGGTCATCCGAGCTGAACGCCCCGGTAATTTCCCCCAAGGCATGCTGTGCCTGGCGCAAGTCCTCTGCCAGCAGCTCTCCTGCGCCCGCCAAGGTCAACTGTGCACGGCCGTGCTCCAGGTGCTCGCTGGCTTGGCGCAAGGCATCCAGGTGCCGCCGGCGGGCACTGAAACCACTCTCCGCCGTCTGTTCGTAACCCATGCAGGCCTTCAGATGGTCGCGCAGCAGTTGCAGCCCGGTGTCGTCGCCCTTGGCACTGAGGGTGATGGTCACATGGCCGTCATCGCACTGTTCCAGCGCCACCCGCTCGCCACTCAGGTCGGCCTTGTTGCGAATCAGCGTGACCTTGGCAGGGTCGGGCCGCTGATCGAGAAACTCGGGCCATAAAGCGAACGGGTCGCTGGCCTCGGGCGCTGTGGAGTCGACCACCAGCAACACACGATCGGCCTCGCCAATGGCCTTCAGGGCGCGTTCCACGCCGATCTTTTCCACATGGTCATCGGTATCACGCAAACCGGCGGTATCGACCACATGCAGCGGCATACCGTCGATGTGGATATGTTCGCGCAGGATGTCCCGGGTGGTGCCGGCGATATCGGTGACAATGGCGGCTTCCCGACCAGCCAGTTGATTGAGCAGGCTCGACTTGCCGGCGTTCGGCCGCCCGGCGATGACCACCGTCATGCCGTCACGCAGCAAGGCACCCTGCCCGGCCTCACGTTGCACGGTGGATAACTCGCCGCGCACTGCATCGAGCATCGACAGTACGTGGCCATCAGCGAGGAAGTCGATCTCCTCTTCGGGGAAGTCGATTGCTGCCTCGACGTAGATGCGCAGGGCGATCAGCGCCTCGGTCAGGCTGTGCACACGCTTGGAGAACTCCCCCTGCAGGGAGCGCAGGGCGTTACGTGCCGCCTGGCTGGAGCTGGCCTCGATCAGGTCGGCAATGGCTTCGGCCTGGGCCAGGTCGAGCTTGTCGTTGAGGAACGCGCGTTCGCTGAATTCACCCGGGCGGGCCAGGCGACAGCCAACTTGTACACAGCGCTGCAGCAGCATGTCCAGGACCACTGGGCCACCGTGGCCCTGGAGTTCGAGCACATCTTCGCCGGTGAACGAGTTCGGCCCAGGGAAGAACAACGCAATCCCCTCGTCAAGCACCAGCCCTTCATCGTCGCGGAACGGGCCGTAATGGGCATGGCGAGGGGTCAGCGTACGACCGGTGATCAACTGCCCGGCCTTGCTGGCCAAAGGGCCGGACAACCTGACAATACCCACGCCACCGCGGCCTTGGGCGGTAGCGATGGCGGCGATGGTTTCACGCACAGTGTTCATGCTCGAAAGCCTCTACGACAAAAACGACAGATAGCAAAAACGCCCCACTAGGGGGCGTTTTTTATTCACAGGCTAGCGTACTAGCCCGTCAAGCAGCAGCTTTTTTGGTGGCTGCTTCGATACGGCGAGTGATGTACCACTGCTGCGAAATCGACAGACAGTTGTTCACAACCCAGTACAGAACCAGACCAGCCGGGAACCACAGGAAGAAGAAGGTGAAGATGATCGGCATCATTTTCATCACCTTGGCCTGCATCGGATCCGGCGGCGTAGGGTTCAGGCGCTGCTGGATGAACATGGTTGCGCCCATGATGATCGGCAGGATGAAGAACGGATCCTTGATCGACAGGTCGGTAATCCACAGCATCCATGGGGCCTGGCGCATTTCTACGCTTTCCAGCAGTACCCAGTACAGGGCCAGGAATACCGGCATCTGCACCAGGATCGGCAGGCAGCCGCCCAGCGGGTTGATCTTCTCTTTCTTGTACAGCTCCATCATCGCCTGGGACATCTTCTGGCGATCGTCACCGAAGCGTTCCTTCAGCGCGGCGAGCTTGGGCGCAACAGCACGCATACGTGCCATGGAGCGGTAGCTGGCAGCCGACAGCGGGAAGAACAGGCCTTTGATCAGCATGGTCAGCACGATGATCGACCAGCCCCAGTTACCCAGCAGGCTGTGGATATGTTGCAGCAGCCAGAAGATCGGCTGGGCAATGAACCACAGGAAGCCGTAGTCGACGGTCAGTTCCAGGCCTGGGGACAACTCTTTCAGCTTGGACTGGATCTTCGGGCCGGCGTACAGCATGGCGCTGGTTTCGACCTTGCCACCAGCAGGGACGCTGAGGGCCGGGCCGGTGTAGCCGATGATGTAGTTGCCTTGGCTGTCCTTGCGGGTCTGGACAACGTTGTTGTCCGACTTGGCCGGAATCCAGGCGGTCACGAAGTAGTGCTGCAGCCATGCAACCCAGCCGCCGGACACATTTTCTTTCAAACTACCTTTGTCGATGTCCTTCATCGAGACCTTTTTGTAAGGCTCGGAAGCTGTCCACAGGGCTGCGCCCAGGTAGGTGGCGGTGCCAGTGGCAGTGCTCGAGGACGGATCGCCGCTGGCGTCACGCTTGAGCTGGGCAAACATGTTGCCGCTCCAGGCCTGGTCGCTCTGGTTGTCGATCAGGTAGCTGACATTCAGGTCGTACTCACCGCGCTTGAAGCTGAAGCGCTTGATGTAGTTGACACCGTTGTCGCTGAACTTCAGGTCGACCACCAGTTGTTCCTGGCCGTCGGCCAGCTGGTAGCTCTTCTGCTCGGCGGCATACAGCGGGCGGCCGCTGGCGCGGGCATCCGGGCCGTTGGCACCGGTCAGACCGCTTTGTGCCAGGTAAACACGCTCACCACCGTTGTCGAACAACTGGAACGGAATGTTCGGGTGGTCCTGACGGCGTGGGTACTTCGGCAGGTTCAACTGGACGATGTCACCACCGACCGGATCGATAGCCAGTTCCAGAACGTCGGTCTTGACTCGGATCAGGTCCTTGCTGAGTGCGACCGGTGCCAGTTCGGCAGGGCTCGATTCGGCGTTGGCGCTCGGTACATCGGCGCTGGCGCCGTTGTTACCGGCCGGCACGCCATCGGGCAAGCCCGGCGCAACAGTGCTGGCAGCAGTATTCTGAGTCGGCAGGGCAGCCTGGCCGTAGTCATCGTTCCACTTCAGGACCATGACGTAGGACACGACTGCCAGCGCGGCGATCAGGATCGTGCGTTTAATATCCATGATTACTCGGCTATCGAAGAAGTTCGGGAGGAAGGAGCGGGTGGAACGGGGTCGAAACCGCCGTCATTCCACGGATGACAACGCCCCAGGCGACGAACGGCCAGCCACCCACCACGCCAGACGCCATGGTTTTCGATGGCTTCATAAGCGTAACAGGAGCAACTGGGGAAAAAACGACAGTGGTTGGCCATCAGAGGACTAATGGCGTAACGGTAAAACTGGATCGGAACGAGTGCCAGTTTACGCATCTTGACTGTCTACCCCTGCGGAATTGGCGGTGACTGCTGGAGTTGGCCGGCTGCGCGCCAGACGTTTCCAGAGTTTGCCAAAGTGTTGGTGCAATTCCGGGTTTTCTATCTCACCCAATCCCTTGCGCGCGACGATCACGATGTCCAACCCGGCAAGCAACTGCTGGTTCAGGCGAAAGGAATCGCGCATCAAGCGCTTGAGGCGGTTGCGTTGAACGGCGAGCTTGACGCTCTTCTTGCCGATCACCAGGCCGAGACGAGGGTGATCGAGACCGTTCTCGCGAGCAAGGATCAGCAGGTTTTTCCCTGGAACCTTGCCGGTTGGGGAGTCGAAGACCGCTTTGAAGTGTCGGGGTGTAAGCAGTCGCTTTTCCCGACTGAAGTCCTGACTCACCACCTGTGCCGAAAAATCAAATGGCCAGACGCTTACGGCCTTTGGCACGACGACGCGACAGAACGGCGCGGCCGTTTTTGGTAGCCATACGGGCACGGAAACCGTGGGTGCGGGCGCGCTTGATGGTGCTTGGTTGGAAAGTACGTTTCATGGCGTGTTACCTGGTTTGTCGACGACGGGCCGGGATGGCCCCCTTTTTAAGAGACCGGCGATTCTAGAGAAAGCAAGCCCATAGGTCAATTTCCAACCAGCCTTTCCCTATAGGGCGTGTGATGGACGGTGCTTGCTCGTCCATCCTCGAGGGGATGCTTGATCGGACACACGAATCGGGGACAACATGAAAAAAAAGAAGAGACATATAAAAAGCTTTTCTGAAGAACTTATAGATATTAGGTGGATAACCTTCTGTGGATAACCTTCTGTAGGCCTCAAAATTCGCCATGTACAGAGTTTTGAAACTTTGTTCTAAACCGGTGCTGCGCTTGTTTTCATCGTGGTCGAAAGCTGTGGATTAAAATGGCACTTACCCACAGCAGAGTTATCAACAGACTACGACCCAGGGTTGTGCATAGCACTCATGGTCGCTTATCCACAGGGCTTATGCACAGTGCGACGAAGACGTTTTGGTCGATAAATGGCTGTTTTGTCATGGTTCCTAACGTGTCCACATGTGGATAACTGAACGCTCGACCGGTACAATGACGGATTGTTTTTGCCTCATCCGGCTTTCAAACTCAGGGGATATCCGTGTCAGTGGAACTTTGGCAGCAGTGCGTGGAGCTTCTGCGCGATGAACTGCCTGCCCAGCAATTCAACACCTGGATCCGTCCGCTACAGGTCGAAGCCGAAGGCGACGAGTTGCGCGTCTATGCGCCTAACCGTTTCGTTCTCGATTGGGTCAATGAAAAGTACCTGGGTCGCTTGCTCGAGCTGTTGGGTGAAAACGGCAGCGGAATTGCGCCTGCCCTTTCCTTATTAATAGGCAGCCGTCGCAGCTCGGCTCCACGGGCTGCGCCCAACGCGCCAGTCAGCGCTGCCGTGGCCGCCTCGCTGGCGCAGACCCGGGCGCAGACCCAAGCTCAAAGGCCTTTGCCGGTAGCGGCCGCAGCCGAGCCTGCGGCTGTAGCAGCGGTAGAGCCTGTGCTGGTCAATGAATTGGCCGAGCCGTCGTCGCGTGACAGCTTCGATGCCATGGCCGAGCCCGTCTCGCCGCCAGCCAGCAACAACCGGACCGAACAGCGCACTGTGCAGGTGGAAGGTGCGCTCAAGCACACCAGCTACCTGAACCGCACCTTCACTTTCGACACTTTCGTGGAAGGTAAGTCGAACCAGTTGGCGCGCGCGGCTGCCTGGCAGGTGGCCGATAACCCCAAGCATGGCTACAACCCGCTGTTCCTGTATGGCGGCGTGGGCCTGGGTAAAACCCACCTTATGCATGCTGTGGGTAACCATCTGCTGAAGAAGAACCCGAACGCCAAGGTCGTGTACCTGCACTCGGAGCGCTTCGTCGCAGACATGGTCAAGGCGCTGCAGCTCAACGCCATCAACGAATTCAAGCGCTTCTACCGTTCGGTGGATGCGTTGCTGATCGACGATATCCAGTTCTTTGCCCGCAAAGAGCGCTCGCAGGAAGAGTTTTTCCACACCTTCAACGCCCTGCTTGAGGGCGGCCAGCAGGTAATTCTCACCTCTGACCGTTACCCCAAGGAGATCGAAGGCCTGGAAGAGCGCCTGAAGTCGCGCTTTGGTTGGGGCCTGACGGTGGCTGTAGAGCCACCAGAGCTGGAAACCCGCGTAGCGATCCTGATGAAGAAGGCCGACCAGGCCAAGGTCGAGCTGCCACATGATGCGGCCTTCTTCATTGCCCAGCGCATTCGCTCCAACGTACGTGAGCTGGAAGGTGCGCTGAAGCGGGTGATTGCCCACTCGCACTTCATGGGCCGCGACATCACCATCGAGCTGATCCGTGAGTCGCTGAAAGACTTGCTGGCGCTGCAAGATAAACTGGTGAGTGTGGATAACATTCAGCGAACCGTCGCCGAGTACTACAAGATCAAGATCTCTGATCTGTTGTCCAAGCGTCGTTCGCGTTCTGTCGCGCGTCCACGTCAGGTGGCCATGGCCCTGTCCAAGGAGCTGACCAACCACAGTCTGCCGGAAATCGGTGACATGTTCGGTGGTCGCGACCACACGACCGTGCTACACGCCTGCCGCAAGATCAACGAATTGAAGGAATCCGACGCGGACATCCGCGAGGACTACAAGAACCTGCTGCGGACGCTGACGACCTGATGGCCGTCTGCGCAGCTAATTGAAGGCAAGGGACTAGACCATGCATTTCACCATTCAACGCGAAGCCCTGTTGAAACCCCTGCAACTGGTCGCCGGTGTCGTAGAGCGCCGTCAGACCTTGCCGGTCCTGTCCAACGTATTGCTGGTCGTACAAGGCCAGCAACTGTCGTTGACCGGTACCGACCTGGAAGTCGAACTGGTAGGCCGCGTACAGCTGGAAGAGCCGGCCGAGCCTGGCGAAATCACCGTGCCGGCGCGCAAGCTGATGGACATTTGTAAGAGCCTGCCGAACGACGCCCTGATCGATATCAAGGTCGACGAGCAGAAACTGTTGGTGAAGGCCGGCCGCAGCCGCTTCACCCTGTCGACCCTGCCAGCCAATGACTTCCCGACTGTGGAAGAAGGCCCGGGTTCGCTGACCTGCAACCTGGAACAAAGCAAGCTGCGCCGTCTGATCGAGCGCACCAGCTTCGCCATGGCCCAGCAGGATGTGCGCTACTACCTCAACGGCATGCTGCTGGAGGTTTCCCGGAACACCCTGCGCGCAGTTTCCACTGACGGCCACCGCCTGGCGCTGTGCTCCATGACCGCGCCCATCGAGCAGGAAGATCGACACCAGGTCATCGTGCCACGCAAAGGTATCCTGGAACTGGCCCGCCTGCTGACCGACCCGGAAGGCATGGTCAGCATCGTCCTGGGCCAGCACCACATTCGCGCCACAACCGGTGAATTCACCTTCACCTCCAAGCTTGTGGATGGCAAGTTCCCGGACTACGAGCGTGTACTGCCCAAGGGCGGCGACAAACTGGTGGTCGGTGACCGCCAGGCGCTGCGTGAAGCCTTCAGCCGTACTGCGATTCTTTCCAACGAAAAGTACCGCGGTATTCGCTTGCAACTGGCTGCTGGCCAACTGAAGATCCAGGCCAACAACCCTGAGCAGGAAGAAGCTGAAGAAGAGATCAGCGTGGACTACGAAGGTAGCTCGCTGGAAATCGGCTTTAACGTCAGCTACCTGCTGGACGTGCTGGGCGTTATGACTACCGAGCAAGTTCGTCTGATCCTGTCCGACTCCAACAGCAGTGCGCTGCTGCAGGAAGCTGGCAATGACGATTCTTCCTACGTTGTCATGCCGATGCGCCTGTAACCTGTAGCAGGCGCAATGTCCCTTCGACGGATCATGGTCACCGCGGTGCGCAACTTGCACCCGGTGACCCTCTCGCCCTCCCCCCGCATCAATATCCTTTACGGCGCCAATGGCAGTGGCAAGACCAGTGTGCTTGAAGCTGTGCACTTGCTCGGGCTGGCGCGGTCATTTCGCAGCACCCGCCTGAACCCGGTTATCCAGTATGAGCAGTCTGCCTGTACCGTGTTTGGTGAAGTGCAGTTGGCTGAAGGTGGCACCAGTAACCTGGGTGTCTCTCGAGAGCGGCAGGGAGAATTCACCATACGCATCGATGGGCAGAATGCACGTAGCGCCGCCCAGCTGGCGGAACTGTTACCGCTGCAGCTCATCAACCCAGACAGTTTCCGGCTGTTGGAAGGTGCCCCGAAAATACGCCGCCAGTTCCTGGACTGGGGTGTGTTCCACGTGGAACCTCGCTTTTTGCCAGCCTGGCAACGGCTGCAGAAGGCGCTGCGGCAGCGGAACTCGTGGTTGCGTCATGGTACACTTGACGCAGCTTCGCAAGCCGCCTGGGACCGGGAATTGTGCCTGGCCAGCGCGGAAATAGATGAATACCGTCGCAACTACATCAAGGCCTTGAAGCCTGTCTTCGAGCGAACCCTGAGCGAACTGGTCGAGCTGGACGGGTTGACCCTGAGCTACTACCGAGGCTGGGACAAGGACCGCGAATTGCAAGAAGTACTCGCATCCTCTCTCCTTCGCGATCAGCAGATGGGCCATACCCAGGCCGGTCCGCAGCGTGCTGATCTGCGTCTTCGTCTGGCTGCCAATAACGCGGCCGACATCCTGTCGCGTGGTCAGCAAAAGCTGGTGGTGTGCGCATTGCGCATTGCCCAAGGCCACCTCGTCAGCCAGGCTCGTCGCGGTAACTGTATTTATCTCGTGGATGACTTGCCGTCCGAACTGGACGACAAGCATCGCCGCGCGCTGTGCCGCTTGCTTGAAGAATTACGCTGCCAGGTGTTCATCACCTGTGTAGATCACGAATTACTGAGGGAAGGCTGGCAGACGGAAACGCCAGTTGCTTTGTTCCACGTGGAACAAGGCCGTATCACCCAGACCCACGACCATCGGGAGTGAAGGCATGAGCGAAAATCAAACGTACGACTCCTCCAGCATCAAGGTGCTGAAAGGTTTGGATGCCGTACGCAAGCGTCCCGGCATGTACATTGGCGACACCGATGATGGTAGCGGCCTGCACCACATGGTCTTCGAGGTGGTCGACAACTCGATCGACGAAGCCCTCGCCGGTCACTGCGATGACATCACCGTCATCATCCACACGGACGAATCCATCAGTGTGCGCGACAATGGCCGCGGCATTCCGGTCGACGTGCATAAAGAAGAAGGCGTTTCCGCGGCCGAGGTCATCATGACCGTACTGCACGCCGGTGGTAAGTTCGATGATAACTCCTACAAAGTATCTGGCGGCTTGCACGGCGTAGGTGTTTCTGTTGTGAACGCCCTGTCCGAGAAGCTCGTGCTGACCGTTCGCCGTAGCGGCAAGATCTGGGAGCAGACCTACGTTCACGGCGTACCACAAGCGCCGATGGCTGTTGTCGGTGAAAGCGAAACCACCGGTACCCACATCCACTTCAAGCCGTCGGCTGAGACCTTCAAGAATATCCACTTCAGCTGGGACATCCTGGCCAAGCGTATTCGCGAGTTGTCGTTCCTCAACTCGGGCGTTGGCATTCTGCTGAAGGATGAGCGCAGCGGTAAGGAAGAGTTTTTCAAGTACGAAGGCGGCCTGCGTGCCTTCGTCGAGTACCTGAACACCAACAAGACGCCAGTCAACTCCCAGGTGTTCCACTTCAGCGTTCAGCGTGAAGACGGCGTGGGCGTGGAAGTTGCTCTGCAGTGGAACGACAGCTTCAACGAAAACCTGCTGTGCTTCACCAACAACATTCCACAGCGCGACGGTGGCACCCACTTGGTGGGCTTCCGTTCTTCGCTGACCCGTAGCCTGAACAGCTACATCGAACAGGAAGGCCTGGCCAAGAAGAACAAGGTGGCGACCACGGGTGACGACGCCCGTGAAGGCCTGACCGCGATCATCTCGGTGAAGGTGCCGGACCCCAAGTTCAGCTCGCAGACCAAAGACAAGCTGGTTTCCTCGGAGGTGAAAACCGCCGTGGAACAGGAGATGAACAAGTACTTCTCTGACTTCCTGCTGGAAAACCCGAACGAGGCCAAGGCCGTCGTTGGCAAGATGATCGACGCCGCTCGTGCGCGTGAAGCGGCACGGAAAGCCCGCGAGATGACTCGCCGCAAAGGTGCGCTGGATATCGCCGGCCTGCCAGGCAAGTTGGCGGACTGCCAGGAGAAGGACCCTGCCCTTTCCGAACTGTACCTGGTGGAGGGTGACTCCGCAGGTGGCTCGGCCAAGCAAGGTCGTAACCGTCGTACCCAGGCGATCTTGCCGCTGAAGGGTAAGATCCTCAACGTCGAGAAAGCACGCTTCGACAAGATGATCTCGTCCCAGGAAGTGGGCACGCTGATCACTGCGCTTGGCTGTGGTATCGGCCGCGAAGAGTACAACATCGACAAGTTGCGTTATCACAACATCATCATCATGACCGATGCTGACGTTGACGGTTCGCACATCCGTACCCTGCTGCTGACCTTCTTCTTCCGTCAGTTGCCGGAACTGGTCGAGCGTGGCTACATCTACATTGCCCAGCCGCCACTGTACAAGGTGAAAAAAGGTAAGCAGGAGCAGTACATCAAGGACGACGAGGCCATGGAAGAGTACATGACCCAGTCGGCCCTGGAAGACGCAAGCCTGCACCTGGACGAGTCGGCCCCAGCGGTTTCTGGCGTGCAGCTGGAAAGCCTGGTGAACGAATTCCGTAGTGTCATGAAGACCCTCAAGCGCCTGTCGCGTTTGTACCCGGAAGAGCTGACCGAGCACTTCGTGTACCTGCCTGAGGTGACCCTGGAGCAGTTGGGTGACCACGCGGTGATGCAAGCCTGGCTGGCCAAGCTGCAGGAGCGTCTGAACTCCAGCCAGAAGTCTGGCCTGGCTTACAACGCGAGCCTGCGTGAAGACAAAGAACGCAACGTATGGCTGCCGGAAGTGGAAATCACCTCCCACGGCCTGGCCAGCTACATCACGTTCAACCGTGACTTCTTTGGCAGCAATGACTACCGGACCGTCGTCAACATCGGTGCCAAGCTCTCCAGCCTGTTGGGTGAAGGTGCTTACGTACAACGTGGTGAACGCCGTAAGGCAATTGTCGAGTTCAAGGAAGGCCTGGACTGGCTGATGAATGAGACCACCAAGCGTCACACCATCCAGCGATACAAAGGGCTGGGTGAGATGAACCCGGACCAGCTGTGGGAAACCACCATGGACCCGACCGTTCGCCGTATGCTCAAGGTCACCATCGAGGATGCGATCGCTGCTGACCAGATCTTCAACACCCTGATGGGTGATGCAGTCGAGCCGCGTCGTGAGTTCATCGAAAGCAACGCGTTGTCGGTGTCGAACCTGGACTTCTGATCAGGTGTAGGTTCACAGAAAAGCTGCACGCTTTCACAAATAGATGACCGGCCGGGCTTCAACCATGGCCCCTGTCGGTCACCATCAAGCCCGCCTTCGCGGGCTTTTTTTTGCCTGGAATTCCTGCCGGGGCGCCCTACTCCGCTCATTGGAAAATGATGCAGATGGGGGGATTTGAGGAAGTGATTTGATGGGGCGCTGGAAGTGCTGAGAGGGTCGGCGGGCGGATCTGAGCAGCAGAGAGATTGAGAGGACTTTAAAACTAATATTTGAACACCTTAATAGTTAATTAAGCGTACGTGTTAAGTATTAATTTGAACAATTTAGTATGGAAATGGAATTTGGTGGAAGTTGCCATTTTGGATTTTTTGTAGATTTCGAAGGGATGTTGGAATAAGATCTATGACCAACTTTTCCGCTTTGCACTGAAGATTTTCAGCCAAATCAGCTGTTTGAAGCGAGAGCTTCAGACCTGATCCAAATTGCTCCAGCGATCACGAAGTGGCCGTTTAGAAATAAAGAGAGCAAGCCGATTGCTTTAGATTCTGATCAGTCATGAGAGTCATGACCAATGAGAGAAAAGGAGACCTGAAAATGTAGAAAAACGCGATCAATCCCGAGAGGACTGACCGCGCTTAGCGAAGCAGACTTGCGTCCTCAGAACCCGCAATGTCTGCTTTTTCGAAGCGACTGTCAATCCTCTCCCATTTTTTCGACCTTAGCGAGGTTACTCGACGGCACAGTGTTGCCTGTCGAAAGGCCTCACTTCGCCCGCCCTGCGCCTTGATTTTTTGGCGCAGCGTCGGCGCTCGTTTCGAGATTTTCGGAGGTGTTTCATGACAGTACGAAAGGTGGTCACGCGGCGGTCCAACCATTACCGCGGCTACTTCCCATCGCTCAAAAATAAAAAGCCTGTGCCCTGGGAGTCCCAGCTCGAAGGCGCTCTTTTTCGGCTTCTTGAGCTGTCTCCTGCGGTCATCGGCTACGTCCCGCAGCCCAGTGAGGAACGTGTTCCATCGCTCCAGGGCTACTTCAAATATTACCCAGACGTACAGGTTTTCCTCGCGGATGGGCGCGAGTGGTGGTTTGAAGTGAAGCCTCACGACCGACTGAAGATTGCCAGCGTCAGGCAGCGACTGGATGCCGCTGAGCGCTACTTCAACGCCACTGCCCGTAACTTTTCGGTGATCACTGAAAAGTTAATTGAAGCTGAACCCCTGGCTACCAATCTTAGAAGGCTGATGTATCACCGGCGCGGTCCAGAGCTTTCGCATCAGGCGTTGGAGGAGGTAATGGCGACCTTCAACGAATGGCCGCCTATGACCGTTGCAGATCTGCTCTACGTGGTTGGTGAGGGGAAAGCCTGGCGCTTGTTAGGCCTTGGGGTGGTGGGCATTGACCTTGATAGGTCAATTGACACTGACTCCCCGGTCTTCCTGCAAGGGGGGCACCGTCATGCAAACCTTTTCCCTTAGGGTGAAATTGGTCGTCATCGTTCGTGGCGTACTGATGGTGCTTGAGAAGAGGCTTATTGACCGGAAGCTGCTCTTTTTCGATGAGCTTGGTGAGCCCACGAAGCTATCCGAGAAGGAGTTCTATGAGGCCTACGAGAAGCGCGAGATCGAGATCTCCGCTGATCAGCCATACCTTGGGAAGGTTCCGTATGTGCGGAACGTCCCTCCAGATATTTCATGCTTCCCCAAAAAACATGGAGATGAGGCATTGCGTCGACGCAAGTATCTGGACGACCTAACTAAGCGCGGTAAATACAAGCTACCGGGTGACGAAGACATGATCAAGAAACTTAGAGATATCGCCAAAAAGATTGGGGATGCGTGCGCACCCTCGGTTTCCACTATTCGACGTTGGGCAGCCAAATACATTGGCCAGAACGTAGTAAAGCTTATCCCTCAGCATGCCAAAAAGGGTCGGGCTGCCGCGATACAGGGAGAGCTCGAAGTTATTCTTGAAGGGGTGATTAATAAAACCTACCTGCAGGATACGATTCCAGCGGTCAGCGTGGTCGTTTCAGAATTCGAAGATCAGATAAAAGAGAGGAACAAAAGTCGTTTGCCTTCGGATCAGCTCAAGATCCCAAGCGGAATGACTGTCCGAAGGTACATCGCCAAGCTGGATCCGTACCTTGTGGATAAGGAGAGGCTCGGAAAACACGCAGCAGACAAGAAGCACCGTGTTGCGGCGGGTGTCCTACGTGTCCATGAGATTTTGGAACGTTGGGAAATTGATCACACCTTGTTGGACGTCCAGCTTGTGGATGAAACCTCGGGGCTGTGCATTGGGCGCCCCTATCTGACGATCGTCCTCGACCGCTTCTCTCGAATGGTGATGGGATATTTGCTCCACCTGTCGGCGCCAAATACGGAAACCGTGCTTCGTGTGATCGAACGCTCAATCCGTCCAAAAGCCGAATTGCTGAAGCGCTTTCCGAAAGTGAGAAATGAATGGTGGGCACGTGGGCTGCCGGCTCGAATAGTCCCAGACAACGCAGCGGAATTTCACGCGGGCGATCTCATCATGGGATTCAACGAGTTGGGTATCGAGATCATGTATCCCGCTTCAAGGGCCCCTCAAAGGAAAGGTGCCGTCGAACGCTTTTTCAGCACACAGAACCTGGGGCTTATCCACAACCTCCCGGGTACCACCTTCTCGAATATCCAGCAGCGTGGCGATTACGACTCGGAGAAGAATGCATGTTTCACGCTCCCTCAATTGGAGGCGGTGGTAGTGAAATGGATCGTCGATGGTTACCACCAGACTCCTCATCGGGGGCTGGACAACAGAACACCGGCTCAAGTCTGGGGACTAGCGAGGCGAACCATGTCATCAGCCTTCCCGTCGACCTGGACTCGTTGGAGTGCATTCTGGCCAAGCGGGCCTCGGTGAAGGTTCACCATTACGGCATCGAGGTTGCCAAAGTGGGCTACCACTCTACGGAACTTGCTGAGCTCCGTATGCGTTTGGCAGACGGAGAAAAGGTAAACGTCCGCTATCGAGACGAAGCCGGGCACGTTTGGGTTCACGACCGCTTCAGAAACTTGTTCTTCAAAGTGCCCGCCAAAGATGAGCGAATGGCCGGTAAGAGCAGGGAGGTGTGGAAGGCTGCCGAGAAAGCGCTGCGAGAAAAATATAATGAGCAGCCTAGCTTCGAGGCTACGCACAGGTGCTACCAGGAAATTATGGAAGATGCAGACGAGGCCCGCCGTTCGCAGACGCTCAGAAAACGACGCGCAGCTGCCATAGCGAAAATCGACAAGGAGGGTCGAGTGACCGAAAGCACGCCTCCACCCAAGGTACTCGCTGAAGTGGAATGGACCGGTGACTCTATTCCTAACATTCCGCCAGCAGCCTTCAAGGTCTCGGTTCGTCGCCCTGCTGGGAGTTCTAAGCCATGAACGCCATCAATCTGTACGAATGCTACGAGCATGGTGAATACAGCTTTACGCTCCGCGATCGTTTTATTCACAGCCCTCAAGTCGAGCGAGCGTTGACGCGACTAGGCGATATCCACGGCGATAGTCGGCGTACCAGAGCAAGTAAAGGGTTGCTGATCCAAGGTCCAAGCGGAGTGGGCAAGAGCACATTGGTCAAGGAGTACATTCGGTCATTGGAGGAATTGGAGAGCCATGACCCACAGAAGCGGACAGTTCTGTTCGTCGAGATGCCTTCGTCTCCAACCAAAAAGAACCTGGCAGCAGCCATTTTGGCAGAGCTGAAGGATCCCTTCGCAGAGGCACGAGGACATTCGGCAGAGGTTAAATTTGCGCGAGTAGTCCTGCTGCTGAAGAACCTTGGCGTGGAGATGTTGGTCCTCGATGAGGCGCAGCACCTGGTCGATTATCGTCGTAATGGTGCGTATGAGGCAGCAGACTGGATCAAGAGTCTGATGAATGAAACCAGTATCGCGTTTGTTCTGATTGGGCTGAAGCGCACCGAAAATCTCCTGCTAGCAAACGAGCAACTGCGACGCAGGTTTTCGGCCACGGTGGCATACGATCGCTTCACCTTCTCCGCTAATACGTCTCTTCATTTCGTGATGTTGTTGCAGGCAATCGAGGGCGAACTGCCTGTTCAAACCATCAGTTTTGTAGAGCCAGCGATGATTAAACGCTTCTACCTGGCTTCCTATGGATTGATCGACTACCTCATCAAGATTGTGGACAGGGCTGTTTGGCTGGTTCAAGTCCAGGACCTTGTCGGGATTGAACTTCCTGTGCTGGCCCAGGCTTTTGAAGACGAGGTTTGGAGCTACGCCACCGAGGATCGAAACCCCTTCAGTGCGAGCTTCAATTTCCAGCCTCTGTTCGGGAAGCGGGAGCCGTTTGAGACGTTCGAAGAGAGCAGTACCTGACGGCCAAGGGCCGGGCTTATCGGCCCGGCTCTACTCCCCTGATTTTTATGTCTTCGATTTCATGGATGTGTAGGAATGTTTGGTCTTTTAATCAACCCACGACCACACCAAGACGAAAGTCTTTTGGGGTACCTGCAGCGCCTGGCGAAAGCCAACGGATTACCCAGAAAGGAACTGCTCACCGCCTTTGCACGAGCCGACGAGACCGATGTTGCGGACTGGCTGCAGATGATGGAAGGACCACTGAGCTGGCCTGCGGTATCTGCTGAGTTTCGTGATCCAAGGCCCAAGGGGGTCAAGTTATGGACGACTCATCACGCTCGTTACTGTCCGATCTGTTTGGGCGAAGCCGGTTATTGGAGAGAAAGCTGGGGCTTGACCCTGGTTACGACGTGTTCTGTCCACGGCACTGAACTCCACGGGCGGTGCCCCAACTGTCTGAAGGAAACCGATCCAAGCGCAATGAGTGCGAATAGTTGCCAAGCGTGTGGCACCTCATTGAGTGGGACCAATTTTGAGATCGCGCCGGCGAGTGATACGGCCGCCTGGCTCACCTCTGGCTTTGAAGATAGGTTTTACGCCGACTCGTTGCCAGCTGACGCGGGATTGGCGGCCCTCACCTACGAACAGTTTCACGAGTTGTCATCGCGTCTCGCTGTCAGAAGTTTGCCTACGGAAAGAACCCAGCCGCTGAAGGTTGCTGATTCGGGTTCGCTAGAGATATCGCGGCTTATGGCAAACGCGGCGGGCGTGGTTCTCATGAACTGGCCTCTCGCATTCAGAGAACTGCTGAGTGGCCTCAAGGCAGTCCATTCCGATAACGAACATTGGACGCTCAGCAGATCGTTCGGCCCGATATACCACGACATCCACCGTGATCTGGATGACTCTTGTTTTGACTTTCTTCGTCGAGAGTTCGAATCATTTCTGCAGCATGCGTGGGAAGCACCGTTAGCGAAGCGAAATCGCAATTTGAGTGAGGAGACGATTGAGAGACATCGTTGGGTGTCGTTCGATTCTGCTGCTGAAGCTTGTGGTCTCGGGGTATCAGTCATAAAACGCCTTCATCAGGAGGGACAAATCGCCTATCGGGAGAAGGTCCATGAAGATCGAGTCTTTACGGTCGTGGACCTGGATCATTTGAAGGCAATCTCGCAGCATCTCCAGGGCGTGGCTGATATGAAAGAAACCTCGACTTTGCTAAGCCTCTGTCGCAATCGGGTTAGGCAGCTGCTAGCTGGTGGTACCCTCCAGTTCTTTGGTGGAGAACCGCGCCCAGGCGAAAGGTGGCTGATTGACTGCCGCTCGATCAACGAATTGATTGATGAGAAGCTGCCTACCAGCTCTGACCAGAGCCTGGTGTCGATCAACTACTTGGCCAAGCATTCTCTGCCCAAGGGGGGTGGGTTGGTCGAGTTGGTTCAGGCAATACGTGCAGGTGAACTTCGCGCTTACGGCCCAGCTGAGAATGGCTCGGTTGCGGTAGGGGCGTGGTTACTCAAGCCGCAAGATTTTGCAGCGTGGCAACAAGCCCGAGCTGAGAACAAGAGTCCGGTCTTTCCCGGCCTGTCGGTAGTCAAGGCTGCTGCGCTGTTAGGCGTCAAAGAACAATGCGCATACGCGTTCGTTCGACTGGGTCTGCTATGGAGCACTGCTGTCGAACGAGGCCGGCGTACGCAATTGATGGTTAAGCCTCAAGCCATCGACAGATTCAGGCGTGGCTATATCTTGGGACCGGAGATTGCGGTGTATTTGGGGAAGTCGACCAGGGAGGCGTTCAAGCACCTTTGGGAGGCCAGGTTTCGCCCCGTTGCGGGGCCATCCATTCCAAACGCGGCTTGCCGGCAGTACGTTTGGGTAAGAAGCAAAAAGCTGATCGATTACCTCGCAAGTGAAGCCGCCCAGATCGACGATCCTGAAGCCATCACGTTTTTATCCACACCGATCGCTCAGCCTCGTGATTGCCGATTCAGGCATGTGGGATCAAGATAGTTAGCACGCTTTCTTTCTTGATTGCTAAAATCATCGAACCCATTTTGGAGAATCTTATGTCCCGTCTCGCTGAATTCCGCCTGCTCGAACAACAGCTCGCAGCCCAACTGGCGGAGCTGGAAGCGCTGAAAAATGACTCTGCCCTGAAGCAGGAAATGGAATTTGAAACGAAGCTGCGCAGTTTGCTCAACGAGTATGGCTACGGCCTGCGCCAAGTGGTGCTGATCCTCGATCCGCAAGCGGTGGCTTCCACTGATATGGCCCCAAAAACCTCTCGGAAACCACGCGAAGTAAAGGTCTACAAGAATCCACACAGCGGAGAGGTTGTTGAGACCAAGGGTGGTAATCAGCGTACGCTTAAGGCCTGGAAAAACGAGTATGGCGCTGAGGTAGTCGAGTCTTGGCTCGCCAATTGATTGCACTGCAGGCGGCTTCTGGCACGAGATGAATCGTGGTGCGCCCCGAATGCAAATTCCCATTCTGGGGCGTGACGAAATTTTCTGCGGGTGGTGGTGACACACAGTTTATGCGCATTAAATAGAGGTCCACTTCAAAAAATGGACTCTCCAAAATGCGGAATGCTCTCGTCTCAATCTCAGTGAACACCATCGCAAGCCTCCTGACTGCGCTTGTGCTTCACTGGATCACCCGTCCTCTTTCCGACCTCTCCATTCAGCCAATCACGGCCTCAAACTCTGGATCCAAGAGCTCTTCGTGCTCTTCGTAGATGAGAAATCTGGACCAGACAGCACGTTTCTGAACCACCCCATCAGAGCAAGCGTTCCCCTGGATTGAGCTATCTGGTGACGATTCGTTGAGTTTCTTCTCACTGCTAGGAAGAGCTCTGATTAAAAATTCGTGCTTCCTCAGAGGCTTAGCGATGGTGTCTGTAGAGGCTTTTCTGGAATGACGAGTAAGCTCCTGATGGAGGCGTTTTCTGCACTCCATCCCTCACGGGGACCGCTTGTCAAATCGAAAGGCCCTGCTATACAGTTCTTGTCAAAGGATTTGTCAAATGATGTAGAATCCGGTCCCTCGTTGGGCGCGGTGGAGGAGTTAACATGTCAGAACGCGAAGGGGTCTTAGCAAGGGCGCCGCTTATCTATGCGTTGAGCGTAATCAGATTTGCCCCGATTCTTAAGCTGCCAAAGCTGATCCCAGACATTCAGCACACGATCCGTCAGAGCCTCCCGGGCTTCTTCCAGATGGTCAAGGGCGTGCCGCCTGGGGTGATGCACAGCGGAGAACCGAATTCTTGGGCGTTCCTTAATCGGGATGCTGACTACGCGTGCGTGCTGGCCATGGATCACATGATCCTGCAAAGCACAAATTATCTTCATTTTGATAACCACTTAGCGCTTTTCCGTGAGTGCATTGAGGCGCTGGTAGGGCAAGCAGGTGCATTGGATATCACCGCTATCGGGATGCGGTACGTCGATAAAATTGAACCAGCTGAAGGTGAGACCCTAGCCGACTACCTTCCGGAAGCCATGCTCCCACTTAAATGCGATGAGCTAGCGGCGCATGGGAAAGTCCCCAAGGAGCAGCTTGGAATCTCTACTACCACCTACCATCTAGATCCGGAGTATCTGCACATCAGATGCTGGCGGCAGACTGGTATGTGGATACCGGAAGATTTGGTCGAGCCGGCCATGGTTTTCGAAATTGCTAAGCAATCGAGGAATTCATCCAAGCATGGTGCTCCTCTGCAAGGTGCATTTGTGCCTGTTAGCGAAAATGGTGCTCTTCTCGATACGGATGCGCATTGGCCGCTGCAGTTAGCCGAACGACTGGGAACCGAGGAGATCTGCACGAGACTCGACGGTTTGCATAAGACTGCTAACTTTGCTTTTAGGACAGTCGCGAAAGATCATGCCTTTGAGGTTTGGGGGAAGGCGAAATGACTACAGCAATGAATGGGCAATGGATTGATCCTACCGGGGCTGCTGTAAGCAGATCTTCTACTTGGGAAAACCCTGAAATTGCTCCGCGTGTAGGTAGCACGACAGCAAACCCTGTATTGGCGATTGCTTTCACAGCGATGCTGGCCGTTTCGGTAGTAGTCGCTCCTGGGACTGCCTCCCTGCCCTATCCACAACTTATCGGCTCAGCAGGCATGAGCTTTCATGGCGTGCATGCTGGTGCCTGGACCGAGGTGGACACCAGCCAGGATGCCAATGTTACCGAAGACGTAGCGCCGGCCTTAATCGAGGAGCTTAGGAGCGACTTCAAGTTGTCAGATAGCTCCATCGCGCAGATCTTCAACGTGTCTCGTCAGACCGTGTACAATTGGCGGACTGGAAAAACCGCCACTGGTTTTCCCGAGAGGCTTGCGGCTTTAACTGAGGCGTTGCGCCAAGTTAACGCCGAAGAAGCGCAGTATCTGCATCGGGTGCTTTTCTATCCAACCGCCGATGGCCGCCTGATTCAGGATGCGCTTTCGGATGAAGCGTGGAATCGAAATGGCGCTAAAGGTGTGTACGGAATGGTTGCGGAGTTGGCTGGCAAGGCGCAGCAGCTACGTGATAGGGACCTCAAAACCATCGCCAGGTTAGAAAAATCGGGCGGTTCGAATTTGGTTTGATTATGGCTGATACACCTGAGCAAGAGATCGTAAGTGCCATTAGCGCTGCTGGTTGGCTGCAAGGAGATACCGTCTCAGGTGACGCCTTGATTGAACACATATCCGAGGAGGTCCTGAAAGGCCAATTCGAGGGGGTGGCTCCAGCTTATTGGATGTTGGCCTCCCATTCCTGCACGGTGCATGCACGCAACCTTTGTGATGCGCCGTGGATAGAGTGGATTGCCGTTAAGGTAAAGAAAAAGGCCTTTGATAAGCAGCTGCACGCCCTCAATCCACGTACGCTGCACCTGCAGCACGCGGAAAAGCAGGTTTTGGAGCTCAAGATTCACAAGCGTGTGTGGACCAAGAGAGCCGTGCTTCCGACGCTCCACCGAAATCCGGTAATCACGCTGAGCGAAGAAAACGGTCAGTATTTCTCATACTGGATGTCCCACCATTACAACCGTATTGCGATGCCGGACGAGTTGGTCAACCGCCTGAAGGCAGACCAAGGTGACGACGGCATGAAGGGCATCGCCGTGCTTGTCGACGATTTCCTCCATCAGAACAACCAATTTTTCGCTAGTGCTTGGGTTTCCTTCAACCCCAAGGGCGAGATTCGCGACCCGGCTGAGCCCTACGAGGTGGTGTTCCGGTTTTTGACCAAACGAGAGCACGCCAGGCGCGCAAATGAGCTGCACGACCAGCTGAATGAATTGCTCGGGGTGGCCAGAAATCTCAACGATGGGCTGTACTTCGGTGGAGCAGACGTCACGGTGCTCCAAGACTTTACCATGCTCGATGCGGAAGACTTCGTGCGGTACAACCTTCACGACTGGCTCAGTGTTGGGGATACCGATGAAGATGAAGAAGGTGCCGATGATGCTGACTGAGCTGCTATCGGCCTCCCCTTTAGGATCTGGGTTTGACCTTAGCTGACCGGCTGCTCTACAAACCAATTGATTTTCTCCGGAGCCGGTGTCACTGTCGCTCCAAGAATAGCCCCCACGCCTCGGGCAGGTCCCAGACCTGTACTGCGCACCAGGGGGTTAGTTGTTTCTAGGGCCCGCCCAGGTCGATCAGGCATGCTTTGGGCGGGCCTCAAACCAGTGGGTGACCACCAAAAGGGTCAGTTAGGCCTACTGCTGCCTATCCTCGCTCGTTACCATCCAGAGACCCTCTATTGATACGGTTTCAGCAAAGATGGATGTCTATAAGGTCCGCATCGAAGACACAGAAAGCAAGATCATCGACAAGGAAGGTTTCGAGGCCGAGACCTTCCGCAGAGATCCATGGTACCAGCCTGGAAGTGCCGGCAAGCTAGCTCAGTTTGCTGTATGCCCGGCATGCGACAACCCTGTCCAGCTGGTTGGGCTGTATGAGCTACCGCCTAACGTGAAGAACCCATTCGGGAAACATGCTACTAAGAGCATTCGCGGCATCGCTCCATTTGATAGTGAGGCCCGTAACGATTGCCCGTACTTCCAGCCTCGCCAGCACAAGAAAACAGAACGAAAAACCAGGTTTGACGGCGTCCCACGGAAGATTCTCAAGCTATTGATCGAACAGTTCGATCGCGTGGTTTACATCCTGGAGAAAGAGACCCAACTGGTCCTTTCCGAGAACGCGTTGAGAGGCATGCTGCAGCGTTACAAGGGAGAGCGTGGCTACCTCTATACCGGCGCGACGCTTCGCAATGTGCCATGGATCTTTGCTTACATGTCGGACGCCACCCGCCTGTTTGGCCAGAAGGTCATTGGAAATGCTGAGCTGGTGAAAGCTATTGCCGCTGAGGTGCCAGGGGCGGAAATCAGCAGCACTGGTCGGCTGGAATCGAAGAAGGTGCCTGGTTCGAAGGCGGCATATTTTGATCTCAAAATGAGTTTCATCCGCCATCGAATCGTCAAAGACAGTGAAGCGTCCGGCTTGGTTGAAAGCATGGAGTTTGTAGTGTCACAGCCTCGCGGAGGTGAGCTTGAGCACATTCACAAGGAAGTCATCAAATTCGATTCGGCTTGGTTCGAATCCCTTATCCGGATGCCGGTTGATCATCCTTATCGCAGAATGGATAGAGTGAAGATGGCCCGGGAGGAACTGGGCGATCTGCTGGAGCTGACTCAGGCCTGAGGAGGCCTGTTGTAAACCACTTTTTTTCACTGTAACCACAGTGGTTTACAGTGAAAAAAAGTGGTTTACAACGTAGCTACGACACGCGCCCTGGCCACTCCCCAGGCCAGCGCGCTCCGCATTGATTCGTTCAGTCGGGCGTCGAACACCTATGCTGCTCGGGGCCTTGCCACGCCGCGGTGTCCTATAATTCATCTTCAGCTGAATGGAGCAAAATGTTGTGAAGCGCACATTCATTGGAATGGTCGAGGCTGGTGAGCCACTGATGAGGCAAGCGCTTGAAGCTATCCGACAGGCCCACGAAGCGGAGGCTGCTGGATTGCCAGACCTTGAGGTACAGCGTCTTCACCCATTGGCAGATTCGCTCTATCAGGCGGTCATTGATTTTCAGCTCCTCAAAGCAGGTAAACCACCGTCGACTATCCAGTGAGGACCTGCCGCTACATGACGAAAAAGATGCCAGCTCTTCTCCCCGACCACCCCATGTATACCGACGCAGTGGATGCGATGAAGCAATACCACGAGGCGCAGGCTTCTGGCTCATCTGCCGAAGAGGTTGAGCGCCTGCGTCAAATCGCAGAATCACAATTTCGGGCTGTCAGCGAGTATCAGCTCAACGCTCTGGGATATCAGTCTCGTCGTCCGCACTGAAGGGATAACCGATCCGGAGGTAGCTTCAGAATCCATCAAGCCAAGCGGAAGACTCACGACGCGGTCCGATTGATCAGCGAGACGGTCGGGAGGGTTTGCACACAGCCCCAAAAAAAAAGCAGCTCCCGAGAGCTGCTTTTTTCTTACTCCCCCTTTTTGTGCTTGTGGGGTTTCAGGTCCGGATGGTCCTTCTGCTTTTCAGGGGTGACTCGCTGCCTTTTGTCCGGAGTGCCATCTTCATTGGTGCGCTTTGGGCCTGGCTTGATGCTCATGCAAAACTTCCTTTTCCGCTTGGGTTGTTGAATGCAGCTATGTAATTAGTCCAGCTTCTCTCAGCTGTCAAAGCAGGCTGGTGCAGAACCGCCTGGCCGATGATCCGGTCCACATCGAACATTCAGAGGCCAGAATAAGAGCCTCCGACAAAGGGCTTACAAGGGGCAGTGAAATCCAGCGCTGAGCGATACGAAGACGTCTGGACGTTCATCATGCCGAGCACGGTGTGGAACAGGTTGTCGTGGCTCAGCGGTGACGTGGTTTGAGCTTTCAAACAACCCACGTTGACCTTTTCGCTCTTCGCGAGCGAGTCAGACATCCAAAGTACCAACGGCACCTTTGTTTGCTCGTCAGGAGCCATCGCGTAAGGCAGCCCGTGTAGATAGAGCCCACCCTCCCCCAGCGATTCGCCGTGGTCCGAAACGTACATCAGCGCAGTGTCGAACTTGGTGTTGGCCGCCAGGATATCGATGAGATTTGCAGTCACATAATCGGTGTAGAGGATTGAGTTGTCGTAGGCATTGACCACCTCCTCCTGCTTACATTTGTCGAGCTCGTTGGTCTCGCACACCGGTGCGAATTTCTTGAATTGCGAGGGGTAGCGCTTGTAGTAGGCCGGGCCGTGACTGCCTTTGTAGTGGAGCACCAGGACAGCATCGCCTTCCTGGCGCTTGATGAAGTCTTGCATCTCCGTGAGCAGCACCCCGTCCTTACACTCCTCGCTGGTGCACAGTTGGGAATCCGCGTGAGAGGCAGCCTTGTGGTTGGGAACCCTGTCGCAGACCCCTTTGCACCCCGAGTTGTTGTCAGTCCACATGACACTGATGCCAGCGCGTTGAAGCACGTCGAGCAGCCCTTCTCGGCTCTTGGCCAAGCCATCTTTGTACTGGGCCTTACCCACGTCCAGGAACATGCATGGCAGCGAGACCGCGGTAGCGGTACCGCAGGAGCTCACGTTCGTGAAGCTAATGACATTTCGCTTTTCTAGTTCCGGATTCGTTTCACGGGAGTAGCCGTTGAGGGAGAAGTTGGCGGAGCGAGCGGTCTCTCCTACTGCCAGTACCAGCAGCCTGGGTTTACGAGCCGCACCCTGTCGATTAACTACCGCATCAGTACCAATGGCCGTCAGCGTTTTAGGTGAGGCCAGCTGACGCTTCAGGTACCCATGGCCAGCCGCAAACAAGTTGGTAGGTACCAGAATCAGCCGGATCTCCCGATTGTTGCGCAGCAAGGAGGCATACGACTGGTACTGACTCAACGCGATGCCAGATAAGGTCAACAGAGCGAGCGACAGAGCAATGAACCTGCTGACCAAAGCTTTGGCCCAAGGCTTGCGCCGGAGGGGAACCCGGGCAATCAGGTAGACGGGCAACACCCCAACCATTGCGACCCAAAGACCGAGCTTCCAATTCAGCAGCTCGGTTGCCTCAGCGACGTCGGTCTCCACAACGTTGGTGAACATTGTGTAATCGATCACGATGCCGTAGGCATTCATGAAGTAACTCGCAAAAGACGCGCTGATCAGTACCAGGCACAGTATGGGTTTGGCCAGCCGCCCCCATGACAGCAAGCTCAGAACGGTAAACACCCATGCGAATACTATGACTGGGAGGCTAGCCGCTAGCTGCCAGTTCACTTCATCGGTTTTGAATACCAGCTTCCAGAGCACGTTCCAGAGCTCAGCGTTCGCGAATAGCAGTAACCAAAAAGTCACCAGGCCGATTAGCAAATTAGTACTGATGCCTTTCTGCCGCGCATTGCGAATAGCAAAGATCCATTTGCTTAACAGGGTGTGAACAATGGATTTGGAAGGTGTCATTATCAAACTCTGGAAGCTGCTTATCCATGGCGGTAGCTATGGAGTTAGCGGGAGCTACAAGGCAAACCGTCGACAGATGCTGAGCGATTGCGCAATGTGCGGAGCGTCAGAGGCCTTAGGCCCCTAGGCGTTGGGGACGCTTAGTATGTGTGAGGCATAGGGATAAAAAGAGAAATGAATCTCGCTGAGCGCATTATTTCCGGGACCTGATAACGACACGATGACCTCGGGATTACAATGCTGACAGAAATCCAATTACTGCTGTTTTGATTGTCATTGATCACGCTATGATCAAAATTAGGGGAATACTACCCACCAAAAGCAATGCTCCGCTCAGCTAGATAAATTTAATTTCACAAACAAAACGGTTTCGTTTTGTCGTAGGCTAATTTTGAACTTTCAATTCAACTTACAAGTCTTTCTCGCGAGCAGAACATAATTTTCAACTTTTGCTCGTTAATATGTCACCCATCAATGAGGGGCGAATACCATGAGCTTTTTCAAAAACATCCTGGGCGGGCACCATGGCCGTGGAAACCACGGTGGAGGCAAGCACCACAGCGGGGGACATGGGGCCGAGCAATATGATCGCCATGGCCGGCAGCAGGGCTGCGACGGCGGTAATCAGGTGTATGACGGCGGGCGCCCTCCCACTCCTGCCCCCATCAAAGATCTGCAGGGCTGCAGGCAGTGCCGGACGGCCAACGATCCGTCAGCACGCTTTTGTCTAAACTGCGGAACACCGCTATCGAGTGGTTGCACCGCCTGCGGCTCGCTGCTGAGTGCAGGAGCAAGATTTTGCAGTCAGTGTGGCCAAGCGACGCTCTAAGGCTAGGTAGACAGGAAGGCCAACGAGACCACAACCCTGCGCAAGGAGAAATACGTGGGTTCAAATCATGACCATGGCAGCGCTGCAGTACGCGAGGGGCATCAGAAGAAGCTAATCATGGCGCTCGGCTTGACTGGCAGCTTCATGATTGCAGAAGTGATCGGTGCGTGGATTACCGGCAGCCTGGCGCTGCTGTCGGACGCATCTCACATGTTCACAGATACTGCCGCCTTGGCGATCTCACTGATTGCACTTCAGATAGCCAAGCGGCCGGCGGATCAGAAAAGAACCTTCGGCTATGCGCGCCTGGAAATTCTGGCTTCGACGTTCAACGCCGTGCTGCTCTTCCTGGTGGCGATGTACATCTTGTATGAGGCCTACCAGCGCTTCTTCATGCCGGCGGAGATCGCTACCGGAGCGATGATGTGGATCGCAATCGCCGGCCTGATCATCAACCTAATTTCGATGCGCCTTCTGGCATCTGCGAGCAACGAAAGCCTCAACGTCAAAGGAGCCTACCTCGAAGTTTGGAGCGACATGCTCGGCTCGCTTGGCGTAATCATCGCGGCACTTATCATCCGCTTCACCGGCTGGACCTGGGTCGACACGATTGTCGCTGT
Source organism: Pseudomonas sp. YNh (assembly GCF_037993085.1). Lineage (NCBI taxonomy): Bacteria > Pseudomonadati > Pseudomonadota > Gammaproteobacteria > Pseudomonadales > Pseudomonadaceae > Pseudomonas > Pseudomonas sp. YNh. The sequence continues at coordinate 74,861 of NZ_JBBMRJ010000022.1, forward strand.
GGCGATCGGCCTTTGGGTTCTGCCGCGGACGTGGCAGTTGCTTCGCGAAAGCCTGGGGATCCTCATGGAGGGTGTCCCGAGGGGGCTCGACGTTACGGCAATCGAGGCCACCATCCTCGGAGTAGATGGCGTGACGGACGTTCATGACTTGCACGTGTGGGCTGTCAGCAGTGGCAGTAACGTGATGACGTCGCACGTAGTGGTTCGGGATTCTGCAGATGGGGATGCTGTGTTGGCGGCCGTCGTGGATGCTGTCAGCGATGCATTCGAAATCCATCACTGCACCATCCAGATCGAGCGGGCAGCTTTCCACGAGAGCGTTCCCTCACCCTCGCACTGACCGATCGGTAAACACCATGCAAACACATCACCCTCCTGGCTGAGGGTGATGTTGCAAAAAAAATGCGGTGAGGGATGCCGTAAACGGCAGGAGCGCTTCAAGGGGGTTGGTGAATGGCTTCGCCTGCCCTCGTCAACAACCTCCAGAAGGCTCAGCGATGGCCTGGATCATCACGAAGTACCTACTCACTGCCGGTATAGTGATTCTCGTGTCAGAGCTGGCGAAACGCAGCGACAAGCTGGGCGGCTTGGTCGCCGCCCTACCCTTGGTCACGGTCGTGACGTTGGTCTGGCTCTATTTAGAGAACCAGAGCATGGAGAAGATCTCCAACCATGCTTGGTACACGTTCTGGTACGTGCTTCCGACCCTGCCGATGTTTATTGCTTTTCCATTGCTGCTACCTAAGCTCGGCTTTTGGCCGACACTGATCAGCAGCATCCTCATCACAATGGCCAGCTTCGGAGGCTTCGCCATACTGCTGCGCCGGTTCGGCATTGAGCTTCTATGATCCGGTGGCCGCAGGGATCATCTTGATGAGTCTTAACGGCTATTAACACACTCGCCCTTCACCAGGTAGCGAACCATGTGCAGTTCGCCTTTCGAGTCTTCGTAGGTCATCATGCTTCTTACATTACCGCAGTACCGCACATTGGGTGATACATACACCAACTTACCAACGTCCAGGTCCATGCCATAGGCGTAGTCTTCTAGTTGAGGCATGGGCTTTTTTACGCGTTGAGCATAATCCGCTGTAGCCTCTCTAGCAGTACGCTCGATGTGTTTATTGATCTCCATACCGCTTTGGGCATTGGCTGTTAGTGATGTAAAGAGCATAAACACGGCGATCGCTGATACAGTAGTGTTCATAAGAAGTCCCTTAATAAAAAAGCGCCCGTAGGGGGGCGCTAAAATTCACCTACCAAAGGAGCGTATGGTTTACAGGTGAATGCACTGGCGCGAACAACTGCTCGGTGCTCTTGCCAAGCTGCTTTGAAATGAGACAATTTCCAAAGCAGCGATGCCTCTTCCGCTGCCCTTAAACTAGCAAAGGAGGCTAACACCAAGATGATCGTGCAATTACAATTTGGACATGTAATAGATTGTAAGATAATTATTCGAGAGAATATCGAGCCGCCACGTGAACTAATTTGCAGAAAGGCGCTGCGGTTTGCGGCCGTGCATGGGGTCTGCCTGCGTGGCGCCCTCGATCCAAGGCCAGTACCAGTCCTTGCAAGCTAACGACCGAAATGCTGCCTGTCCTGGCCGATTCCACCTGCCAGGCGAATCTGTCATACACCGCCGCAGGCCCCAGAATCCGCTATGCTTAGGGGTGGAGCCTGCATGACTGTCAGAAATCTTGCGGCTACATTACAAATTTGTAGGATTTCGCCGCGGCCAGCTTCTTCGCGTTAAGATTCAAGCGTCCTCAGGTGACCCGGCGTATGGACAGAGGTAGCGACTACCACATGCCATACCCTCAGCCAAACTTTCGAACAGCCTGCAACCATAATCTTGGCGGATTAGGCCAACTCCTTCCTCACACCTTGAGATAAGTTATGCGCGTTCTAGTTGTGGAAGACGAAATTAAAACTGCCGAATATCTTCAGCAGGGCCTATCCGAAAGCGGGTATGTCGTAGATATCGTGCACAACGGTGTAGATGCTCTGCACTTGTTCAACACTAATGTCTATTCGTTGGTCCTCCTGGACGTGAACCTCCCGGGTATCGACGGCTGGGACCTGCTGGAAACCATCCGTAAGACCAGCCGGGTCCGCATCATCATGCTGACCGCCCGCGGACGCATCAATGACAAGCTCAAGGGCTTGGACGGCGGCGCGGATGACTACCTTGTGAAGCCATTCGAATTCCCTGAGCTGCTTGCTCGCATCCGTTCGCTGCAACGCCGTGGTGATGAGTTAGTCGAGAAGAGCTCGCTGAAAATTGCCGATCTGGAACTCGACTCCGTCCGCCATCGCGTCTTCCGCGGTGGCACACGCATCGATCTCACCACCAAGGAATTTGCGCTTCTGCACCTGCTCATGAGCCGAACGGGCGAAGCGCTGACTCGCTCTCAGATCATCTCGTTGGTCTGGGATATGAATTTCGATTGCGACACCAATGTCATCGATGTAGCCATCCGGCGCTTGCGCTCGAAGATCGATGACCCGTTTGAAACCAAGCTCATTCACACGCTTCGTGGCGTTGGGTACGTTTTTGAGGAACGCGCATGAGGCCATTCAGCCTGGCTGCAAAGCTGGGGTTAAAAGTTGGGTTGATGAGCGCAGCGTTGCTGCTTCTGTTCGCCACCTTTGGCTATCTGATGGTAGGCAAGGCTCTGGAAAGAAATGCCAGAGCAGACCTGGAAGTAAAGATGGCGGGGATGGCTCACAACCTGTCCACCATCCCGGACATCTCCGGCGTCAACGCGGATGCGCATCAGCTTGTCGATTTGGTCATGGGCCACAACAACCTGTATGTGAGCATATTCGATACCTCACAGAATCAGACTCCCCTGCTCTCGATTGGCTCGAAACAGGTCAATCTGGAGGTGCACAAGTTTCAGCCGGCGGCCCAGCCCAAAGAGCACGAATGGCGTGATACGCAGGACCGTCCTCTGCTGAGTGCTTCTCGAATCATGCGTTTGGGCGATGGAACAGAGGTCAGCGTCTATATGACCATGGACCAGTCATCCAGTGAGGCGCTGCTCGATGCGTTGCTGACCTGGGCCTTGATGATGTCCCCCGTCATCCTCGCACTGATCTTGGCCATTGGCTGGTGGACTGTGCGCAGAGGCCTGCTACCACTGACCAAGTTCCTCAAGATCGCCTCGAAAATCTCAACCGAGAGCCTCGACCATCGCCTTCCAACTGATGGGATGCCGGCAGAACTCAAAATGCTCGCCGACGGCATCAACATCATGCTGGCTCGCCTGGATGATGGGGTTCAGCAGCTCTCGCAGTTTTCTGACGACCTTGCTCACGAACTTCGAGCACCGCTTTCCAACCTGATGGGCAAGGCCCAGGTTGCCTTGACCAGAGAACGATCGCTTTCCGAGTACCGGGAGGTTCTGGAGTCGTGCACAGAAGAGCTGGACCGCATGAGCCGCATGGTTTCCGACATGCTGTTCTTGGCCCAGGTCAGTCATCCAGCATCAATGGTGGAGTTCGAATCCGTCTCCTTGGTCGACGAGGTTCAGCGAGTGTGCGATCTCTTCAGCATTTCAGCAGAAGAAGGCGAGATTCAGCTGCAGATCTCCGGCAGTGATGACGTGGTGCGCGGGAATCGCCTGATGGTTCAACGTGCCGTCTCGAATCTGGTCTCGAACGCGATCCGTTACTGCCCTCGCGGCCGCACGGTCTACGTTAAGGTGCAGCATAGTGCGAGCGGTACGACGTTGAGTGTCGGCAACCCCGGCCGTGGTATTGCCAAGGAACACCACGCGCACTTGTTTGAGCGGTTCTACCGTGTGGACAAGAGCCGAGCACGGAGCGAAGGCGGTACCGGTCTTGGCTTGGCCATTGTGCAGTCGATCATGAGTCTGCACCAGGGATCGGCGAGCGTGGAGGTGACCGAAGAAAACTTCACCTGGTTCCACCTTCACTTTCCGGAAGCCCAGCAAATGCAGCCGGCAATGACCGCCGCTTAAATTGCGCAGACACGATTAGGCCCGTCAATCGACGGGCCTTTTGTTTGCCTCAATGCATCAGTGCCGAAGGACCACAGGGTCCATGGGCGACCGCAGAATCACCGACTTAATAATCTTCTGTTCGTCAGGATTGGCGTTTTTCCACAGGTGTGAGAAGTACTGAGCATTCACTTTCTCTTGAGCACTTACGCTGCCGGCGGCATCGATCAGGCGCATGGTCGAGTAGACACAGATCAGCGCCAGAATGAAGAACGCCGTGGCGACCACCATCACATAACGCTTGGCCAGCACCGGTGCCCGCTTGAGCTCCTGGATAGAGGCGTCCGCCGCCTTTGTCGCTGCTGTAAGCTCCGAGATCAGTGGCTGGATGGCGGTGTCGACTCCGCGGCATGCAGCTGAATACGCTGATGCAGCGGCGCGCAAGGCAACCTCCTCCGCGTTCGACCAAGCCTTCTCCGCCTTTCGCACCTCCTCCTGAATCTGCCGGCCGACAGCGTCCACCTGCTCCACCAGTTCGTTCGACCTCTCCAGAACAGCGCTGGAGGTGCGCGTCTGCGAGGTCAGCTCATCGAGCTGGACAGTGAGTTTTTCAGTGCAGCGGCGAAAGTCACCGATAGCAACTGCCCAGGGCTCTATGTCATTCATGGCTATCTCCTAGGGCGGCCAACAACGCCGCGCTGAATTAACGCGCTAGATATCAAAATTGTAATTTAAGAGAAAATTCGAAGTCGCCCTCGACAGTGCCGAGATAGACATGATCCTTCCAGATTTGAAGATTTAACGCATCCTATCTGCAGCCAAAATTACGGAATTGTAATTATTGACTCACCTTGTCGTTAGCTTCGCGTTCCTAAACTACAAACCAACAAAGGCCGCTAATCAGGTTGGCCTAGTATGAACCGAGGTTCACAATGAAATTTGTCAAATCTATCGCTATTGGCAGCCTGCTGCTGGGTCTCATGGGTACCGCTTACGCTGAAGGCGGCTTCGAGCGAACGAAACAGTTCAACGAGAACTTCCGAACCGAACAGGCTCGCCTATGGAGCGATGACTCTTCGGACCAGAACAAACAACAAGTCGCTCAAGAGCAAAAGAAAGAAAGCAAGGATGGTAAGGAACAAGCCGACAATTAATCGGCGGTTAAATAGGACTTCAAATGACGAAAGAAATCGACAAAAAAGCCAGGGTAAAACCTGGCTTTTTTGTGCTTGGAATTTAGCCTTCGTTCTTGCGAGGCGTTTCCGCATTGCTTTCTCCGGCCAGACCCTCGGCACCTTGTGCGGGGCGTTTCCAATGGCACAGCAGGAGCTGGCTGGCGTTCGCTTCGGTGATCGATGTGCAAGCTAGATCAGCGGGCAGACCATCCTTGCTGTCTCGCAAGCGCCTGGACAGATAGAACGAGCCATCCCGCGGCCACTTGGCAGGATCCTTGATGTTCTCGGACTTCCCGCTGCTGTAAAACTCCGACGAGTATGAGCGGCGGCCAGGATAGATCAGGGGAGCGGAATGAGCAGACTGCACATTGAGCCAGGCTTGAACCACATCCCGCTGATTCTGAGGGCGCTCCTCTAGTACCCCGGCGTAGATGATGCCCGCACCGATGATTGGCAACACCAATGCGCTCGCAGCGGCAGCCCAGGTGGTCTTCGGGCCAACTTCGCTGACCCGTGCAGACAGCAGCAATGCCCACGCTGGCAGCGCGGGTAGCAGGTAGGTCCACAGAATGTTGCCTGCAAATGTGAAGAAGACCGGTGTCGCCAAGGCCCACAGCCAGAGGTAGGCTTTGAAGCGCTGCATCGATCCACGCTTGCGGATCAACAGTGGTAGAAACAAGGCCCATGGCAGTAGCGACAATCCGAGCTGGATCCAGATGCTGCCGTACGGCTTGGCATGAGCACTACCATAGAGGTCCCCTGCCCAGTTACTGACGACGTAGCGGCTCCAGTGCTCACCAACGAAGAAGTACTCCATGAAGCCGGGCGTTTTCATCTCGGCCGCGACATACCATGGCACGGATATACCGAACATGAGTACAAGGCCGCTAATCCAGGGAAGCCTCAGTACCCGTCCCCATTCCTTGTAGATAACGAACCAGGCGAATGCCGGCGCCCCCATAAGCACCAGGGTCAGCGGCCCTTTGGCAAGCAAGCCCAGCCCGAGACCTGCGAACATCAGGTAGGCATCCGCCTTGCTGGCGCACTTCATCCAACGCCAGAAACCGTAGCTGGCCAGCAGAATCGAGAACGACAAAACAGGGTCAGTCAGCACAACACCGCTGGAGACCAGGCCAAGTGTGGTGCTGGAAAAAATAATGGCAGCCCAGATGCCGGCGTTACGAGAAATCTGCTGCGTGCCGAGTTTGATGATGATGAAACAGCTTGCCAGGTGGAGTAGCCACGCTGGGAAGCGCGCAGCGAACTCGTTAACGCCGAAGACCGTCATGCTCGCGGCCTGGGTCCAGAAGGACAACGGAGGCTTGCCCCAGAACGGTACCCCGTAGTCGAACATGGGCGTGATCCAGTCATTCAACTCGACCATCTTGCGAGCCATTTCAGCGTAACGGGCCTCAGATGTGTCCATCAGCGGGTAGATGCCCAGCCCCACCAAACGCAATAGCAAAATCGAACCCAGGACCCACCACAGCGTCCTCTCGTTCTTCAGGTTCAGCATTTCTTACCCTCGATCGAAGCCATCGAAGGGTGGAGTGACACGGGATCTGCCTTGTTGCTGTGCTTCAGGAAATAGAGAGGCCGGCGCTTCACTTCCGCGAGTGTCACGCCCAGGTACTCCCCCACCATGGCGACACCGACGCACATGAATGAAGCCATTCCGACGATCAGGTGATGGATGTCGAAACTGCCTGCCACAAGCGACGCAAGCATGTAGCAGATGCTGGAGACGAAAAGACCGAAACTGATGAGGCTGAAAATGCGCAGTGGTTTGCGAGAGAAGCTGACGATGCTCTCGATGGCCAGATTGAACAGGCCAGCTGCATTCCATTTGGTGCTCCCGGCATGGCGAACAGTGCGATTGTAGGGCAGTTCGATGGTACGAAAGCCTACCCAGCCGATCATGCCTTTGAGAATCCTGGAGCGTTCATCCAGGGCCCGCAGGGCTGCCAGCGGCGCAGGCCCAATCAATCGGAAATCGCTGACATCGGCCGGCATGTCCACCTTCTCCACCAGGCGCTGCATGACCCAGTAGTAAGCCCGGGCACTCATGCGCTTGAACCACGAATCACCGATTCTCAGGTTGCGCTGCATGTTCACCACGTCGTAGCCGCGTTGCCAGTAGTCCACCATGGCCGCGATGAGCTCTGGTGGATCCTGCAGGTCGACATCAATGAAGATCAGCGCACTGCCACGGGCATGGTCTATCCCGGCGCTCAGTGCAGCCTCTTTGCCGAAGTTGCGACTCAGGGACAGGCAACGTACAGATGACCCATCCTGATAGTGGCGAAGAATGTCGGCCGTCCGGTCATTACTGCCGTCGTCGACATAGAGGATTTCGCAGGAGACGGGTAAGCGCTTCACCACGCGGGTGATTCGCTGGTGGAACTCGGGGATGGTTTCCTCTTCCTGGAAGCAAGGGACCACGATGGTTAACAAGGGATCAGGGCGCTCGGGAAAGCGATGTAATGTCTGCATGATTGAATGTCCAAAAACGATGTGCAATGAATCCAAGTGCAGTGAGGCTTAAGGTCACTACGACTTGGGAGATGAGCGGTGACAGATTCGACTTGATGAGGAACCACATACCCACGCCATTGCCGAAGTTTGTGGTTAACGCGACCAGTGCAAACCTGACAGGCTGAAACTTACGAGAGCCATCTGCCACAAAACAGAGCGCCCTATTTCCAATGAAGCTCGCGATTGCGCCAACCATGCCGCCACAGATACTGGCCAGTAACGGAGTAACGAATTCTGTCGTAACCAGCAATAGGAACACCGCATAATGGACTCCCGTTGCTATGAAGCCGATCCCCAGATAACGAATCAGTAAGGTAGTAAGAGGTGGGGTTTGATTTTCCATGCCCAAAGCCTATGGAGGCAAAGGTGAAAAAATAGTGAACTAAATGTAAATGCGTAATTAGCCGAATCTATATATGGTAAGTAACAAGTCGGCGCACTAGGCTAGCACGCTACAATATCAGAGGGATTGCCTGAAAATTACGCTTTCGAAATAAAAGCCTTCCGATAACGCATGCATGACCCGTGGATTACAATGTTGACAAGATAAGGAAACACCGGGTGGCATTGAGATAGATTCCCCGAATTAAGGGGGACCTAATGGTTACACAAAATGAAACATATACAAGCACCGTTGTTCCTTACAGCCCTGACATATTGGATGATTTGCCAATTGATGATCAGCTGGCCGTAGAGTTTTTCGCAACAGCACGTTGTGCCAGTTTCAAACAGGCTGCCCGAGGGCTCAATGTGCCAGTGGTAGGCCTGCGGAAACGCTTGGAGAAACTGGAAGAGCACATTGGTGCTCCCGTGTTTGTCTACAAACACAACAAGCTTGCCCTGACCCGCACAGGCGAGAGGGTCAGCCATTACCTGTGCCAGCTCTTCGGCCCAGACGGCCTTGGCAAGTCCGGTGAAAAGGAAGTCCCCAGGCTTACCATCGCGATCACAGAGCCAGTGCTGAACGACATCGTAAACCGCGATCTAGTCGCCTACGTGCGTGATCATGCCGAAATGCAGCTGGAAATCCATTCAGAATGCACAACGCAGATGCTTTCTGAGTGTGAAGTCGATGTGGGTATCGCTTTGGTGAGCCCAGATGATAAAGGCGCGCTTGATCGCCATCCTACGTATAGGTTTGAACGGCTTGGCCGGATTGGGCACGCCCTGTTCATTTCCAGCCGCTATTCAAGAAGCGTCACCCTTCCAGTGGAGAGCTTGGATTTGCACAACTTCATGCTCGTTGTCCCTTGGGATGAAGAGATCTTGGCGGGCTCACGAAAGTGGGCATCGATAATGGCTGAGCATCAGGGCGGTACCACTCGGGTCAAGAGCTACAACCTATCACGAGGCCTTGTCGTTGGCGGTGCGTGTATTGGAGTGCTGCCCGACTACAGCCGAAAACTGGAGAGAAATATCCTACCCGTGCCGGGTTTCCTGGACGACCTGGAGGAGAAAGATGTCTATCTTGTTATCAAAACGAAGCTTGTCCGCAATCCGCAGGTTTTGGAAATTCGAAGATTGATCAAGAAGAGCTTCTTTGATAAGAAGGACTGGCTTGTTCGGTAACAGTTTTGTTAGGTTTGAAACTCCTCCGTTAACACTACAGAAACACAACTGTCATATTCGCTTGCAACCTAGTCAGAGTGCTTAGAACAAAGGCATCTTGTTACAGCAGGTGACAACCGTGGCCTGCTCCCATCTGCAAGATAAATTTAGGCCGGCGCAGGGCGAAATATAACGTCGGTAGCTAAGCACTTAACATACGAGAGGCAAGCAATGATCCGTTCTTCGAACATGCGGGAAAAGCTGTTGGCTGCCGCAATAATAGGCACATTTTCCTCGCAAGCATTCTCCGGAACAGTAACCACTGACGGAGCTGACATCGTTCTGAAGACCAAGGGCGGTCTTGAAGTATCGACTTCTGACAAGGAATTCAGTTTCAAACTGGGCGGCCGAGTTCAGGCCGACTACGGCCGTTTCGATGGTGTCTTCACCAAGAATGGCGATACCGCTGACGCAGGCTACTTCCGTCGCGCCTACCTTGAGCTCGGTGGCGTGCTGTACCGCGACTGGAAGTATCAGCTCAACTACGACCTTTCCCGCAACACGGGCAACGACTCCGACGGCTACTTCGACGAAGCCAGCCTGACCTACACGGGTTTCAAGCCGGTGCAACTGCGCTTTGGCCGTTTCTACACCGACTTCGGTCTTGAGAAAGCCACCAGTTCGAAGTGGACCACCGCCATGGAGCGGAACCTCTCGTACGACCTGGCGGACTGGATCAACGACAACGCCGGCATGGGTGTTCAAGCCACCAGCACCATCGCTGACATGGCTTATGTTTCCGGTAGCGTTTTCAGCGAAACCAATAACAACTCGGATGGCGACAGCACCAAGCGCTACAACGTACGTGGCGTGTTCGCACCGCTGCACAGTGATGGCAACGTCCTGCACGTCGGTGCTCAGTACGCTTACCGCGACCTCAAAAACAGTGCGGTCGATACCCGGATTCGTTCGCGTCTGGGCGTCCGCGGTGTAGATACCAATGGCGGCGGCGATGCCGGCACCAACGGCAACCGCATGCTGTTTGGCGGTGCTGCTGCACAAGATGGCCTGTGGAAGGACGACTCGGTCTGGGGTCTCGAAGGTGCCTGGGCCACCGGCCCGTTCTCGGTTCAAGCGGAATACCTTCGCCGCAAGCTGAAAGCTGACCAGGCCAACAACGACATGAAGGCCTCCGGTTACTACGCCCAGATGGCTTACACCCTGACCGGCGAGCCGCGTATCTACAAGCTCGATGGTGCCAAGTTCGACACTATCAAACCAGAGAACAAGGAACTGGGGGCCTGGGAAGTCTTCTACCGCTTTGACGATATCAAGGTCGAAGACGGCAACCTGGTCACCGCGGCGGACCAATCGAACGAGCGCAAGGCCAAGAGCCACACGGTGGGTGTGAACTGGTACGTCAACGAGGCGGTGAAAGTCAGTGCCAACTACATCAACGTGCGCACCGACAACAACGAGAACACCGTGGGCGACGACAGCGGCAATGCCATCGTGACCCGCCTGCAATACGTCTTCTGATCCCTCTCATCAGTCTGACGTGAGAAAGCCGGAAGCGCTCAACGTGCTTCCGGCTTTCCTGTTTCTGGAGGTGATCAAGCATGGAGCGCCCTCCTCCTACCTGCTTTCGCTTACCGATGACCGCTCTTGCCAAAGCTCGGCGAATCTGATGTGATTGCCGCGTCGGGCTTTGCATGGTGGCCGTGCAAGCAAATCAAACCTGACTCCTATTCATGATTGAACCTGATTCGACGTCCAGCTTCGCGTCTAACGGCCCTACAAGCGCAGCTACCCCAACGTCGCTCATTAGGGGATAGTCATGCCTGCAAAAAAGCTGCTTCAACCTCTCGCTGCTCAGCTGCACGCCTCGTTCTCGGCTTCTGGCCGCCCGTACTCTCATCTGCACCTCCACCAGCTGTTCCACGCGGCCATCGGCTCCGTTGCACCGCAAGTTGCCATCCAAGACAAGCTGCCAATTCAGGTCTGTCGTGACAACGAGACACGGCAGTACAACCTCTACGCGGCGGTCGAGCGGGCGAAAACGTGCTTAGGATTGACCGATCTTCAAGCAGTCGGTGTGGCTGAAGAAGTCATTGAGGTGCTACGAACTGCGGGAATCGGCGTGAACCAGGTTCGCCTGCTCCTTGACCCCTCCTTCAGCTCGAAGACTCGCAAAAAGGCCTTCAAGGCTCTCTGCAAGAACCTGGATCTGAACGAGCTAGGCGATCGCTTCGTCCCCAAGACTGCCACGTTGGCCATCGCTGCTGGTATTGCGCCGCCTCCCAAAATGTCGTGGAAGGATCGCTTCGCCCTGGCTGCAAATTCCCCCATGCGGGGGCCAAGCGAGCTCATCAGCATGGTCAACCGGGATGAGTGTTATCTGTGGGTATTCCCACCGACTGACCATCATGCGACGGCTCCAGCGACGCATGACCGTTTCTTTGGTGAAAAGACCCACCCGAGCGCAGAAATGGGCATGGGGTTCAGCATCATCGATTCCGGCTGGACCCGCCCCAAGTACCCGCTATCCAGGCAGTCACAAGAGACCTTCATCCAGTATTCGCTTTCTGCGCCGATGTGGTCCTGGCGCGCACAAAGTGACACCTGGCGCCTGGGAAACATCCTGCGTTCAAGAATCCTTGACGGGGCTCCTTGGCATAACGAGCCTCTGAGTGACGTGCTTCCGAGCGGCCTTAAATCCCTGCCCCGGATCTATGGGTGCGAAACCTGCCGAACGCTGTTCATTGAGAATCACAGCGACTACCCGGATGTACCCACTCAGTGCCAATGCGGTGAGGCGAGCAGCACGGGTGACCAAAACGAGTCATCTGCTCTCAATAGCTGATTTTCCTTACGGTGGCGGGCTGAGCCCCCCGTTAGGGATTGGCTATGGGAGCGGGATTCGCTCACCCCAAACCTGAAGGCGCCGCCACCTAACCGAGCGATATGAGCTGAATGCTCGCGGAGTAGATATGCAAAAGAGTAAAAACAAACAGGACACCCTGGCGGCGATCAATGCGCTTGTCGAGATTGCGTATGATCAGGGATTTGCGGACGGACACGGAGTCGGCAATCAAGTCGGTTTCGTAGCCGGTGTCATGAGCCTCAAAGCTGCATTGGCCTGCGGCTTACGGCATGGCTCACCTGAGTGCGGAAAGGCCCTTGAAAGCCTCAAGCGCATCGGGATCGACGAGTGAGAGAAAAGTACGGGTCGTGCGCTGATCGCGCACGACCCGTACTTCTACTTCAGGTCATTTCCCTGCTTAGCTTCATGATTGAAGCTCAGGGATCAGGTGCTTCTGCGGTAGGCCAACAGGCGCAAGGCGTTGAAGACGACCAACAGTGTGGAGCCCTCATGGATCGCAACAGCGGCACCAATGCTCAAGCCCATGATGGTGGACGGAACCAGGATGGCCACAATCCCCAAGCTGACGAACAGATTCTGGTGGATGATCGATCGCGTGTGACGGCTCAGCCCCACCGCAAATGGGAGTTGCCTGATGTCGTCAGCCATAAGCGCGATATCAGCCGTTTCCAGGGCAACATCAGATCCAGCAGCCCCCATTGCGATACCAACGCTCGAACTGGCCATGGCAGGGGCATCATTGACGCCGTCACCCACCATGGCCACCTTGGCGCTAAGGCGCAGGTTTTTGATGGCCTTGACCTTGTCTTCCGGCATCAGGTCTCCCCACGCTTCATCTAAGCCAACTTGTTTGGCTACAGCCTCTGCAACGCGGTTGTGGTCTCCAGAAATCATGACCATGCGTTCGATGCCCATCTCTCTAAGCTTCTGGAGTGCCTCTTTGGCCCCCTCCCGGGGTGTGTCCAATAGCCCGATAGCGCCCAGATCCTTGTCAGCACGCCGTACCACCATGGTGGTACGGCCTGACTGACGTAGACGCTCCGCAGCCTCCAGGGCTGCCTTGCTGAGTGCGGGAATACCATTGGTACCGAACATCTCGACCTTGCCAATCCAGACGAACTGCCCATCAAGCTCAGCACGCACGCCGCGGCCAATCATGTTGCTCATGTTCTTGGCTTGGAATCGGCACCGTGTGCCAATCATCTCTTCACCGTCACGCACAATTGCCGCAGCCAGCGGATGGTCGCTCATCGACTCCACAGCGATGGCGACGTTTAGCAGATCCTCGATCTGCGTGCCGCCTATGGGTATTACATCGGTGATACGTGGGCGCCCTTCGGTCAGGGTACCGGTCTTGTCGAATGCCATGGCATTCAATGATCCAAGCTCTTCAAGTGGCGCACCGCCCTTGATCAGCACGCCACCTCGGGCTGCCCTGGCGATGCCAGAGAGAATGGCGCTTGGTGTAGCGATCGCGAGCGCGCAGGGGCTGGCTGCAACCAGTACGGCCATCGCCCGGTAGAACGAGTCACGGAACGGCTCGTCAAGGAAAATGCCGGCAAATAGCAGCCCGACTACCAGCAGTAAAACCAACGGGACGAATATGCGTTGGAAGCGGTCCGTGAATCGCTGGGTCGGTGACTTCCTGACTTCGGCTTCACTGACCATCTTGATGACCCGCGCCAAGGTACTCTCCGTAGAGCGCCGGGTTACCTCAACCTCGATGAGCGTTTCGCCATTGATGGTACCGGCGAAGACTTTCGAGGCTGCATCCACTGCATCTGGCTTGCTGCGTGCGAGTTCGGCATCAGGAACAGGTTGCTTGTCCACGGGGACGCTCTCACCGGTTACTGGCGCCTGGTTGATACTTGAGGAGCCTACGACTACAAAACCATCGGCCGGCAGGCGGTCATTGGGGCGCACGATGACAACGTCACCGGGAACCAGCAGCTCCACGGGCATCTCCACCGTGCCATTTGCTCTGCGTACGATCGCGGTGGCTGGTGCGAGCTTGGACAGTGCCTCAATCGCTTTCTTGGCCCGCCCCATCGCGTAGCTTTCAAGGGAATGCCCCAGACTGAACAGGAACAGCAGCAGAGCCCCCTCCGCCCAGGCGCCGATGCTCGCGGCACCGACTGCGGCGAGAAGCATCAGCGAGTCGATCTCGAAGCGTTTCTGACGGATGTTGGTAACCGCTTCCTTAGTGGTGAACCATCCACCGAACACGTAGGCCGACACGTACAGAATCAGAGGCAGACGATCAATCAGGCCAAGTTTTCCTGCGAGAGCTCCGGCACCCAGGAGAGCACCACAGATCAGCGCGAAAATCAGCTCTGTGTTCATTCCAAAAATGCCGCCATGCTCATGGCTATGACCTTCATGCCCGGCTTGGTCATCAGGGCGTTCAAGCAAACTCTTCATAACTCGTCCCTTCTGGGGTCAAGGCTTCCAATTGCCCTCTGCAGTTGGGGAGCCGTCTCTGTTGGTTGGCTAAGATCTATTGCACGGTTTGCCCGAGCCCAGGCGTTAACATTTCGAAGCTATGGGGTATCGGGCGTAATAAAAAATGCCAGGCACTGCCTGGCATTTATGAATTCTCTAATTGTTCTGTTCAAATCGTTTACTACTTGTTGTTGATGCATTGCGAATACATCGAGTAACGAACAGTCTTGAGCGTGCCCTGGGAGTCCTCGAAGGTCATCAACCGTGGATAGACCTGGCAGGTACGGGGGTCCTGCGACTGACGTACGAATTTCGCAACGTCTATCTTCATGCCATATTTGTAATCCTGAATCTCTGGCATTGGCTTGCCATTTTTCTCCGCGTACTTGGCCACTGCGGTCTGGTGTTCCTTGGTGTATTGAAGCTGCTTGCTCTCGGAGAAAGTGTTGGCCTGCGAAGCCACCGAGAAAACAACAAGTGCAGCAGCGATAATTAGCTTTTTCATAAAACCCTCTCAATTTCAAAACTTCTCGGGCGTAACCTTAGCAATGCATAGGCATCACCGGCATGACGAGAAACTTACAATTTTGAAAGGTAAGTGCATCTACTTCACTTTAAACAAAAAAGCCCACAACACGTGTTGTGGGCTTCTCTTTAGCGGAGGCTGTTAGCTAACCACTTCGGCCTCGTCGCCGTCTTCATCCTTGCGGTGTGCCCAGTGATACAGGGCAGGCAGTACCAGCAAGGTCAGTGCGGTGGAGGACAGGATCCCGCCAATCACCACCGTCGCCAATGGCCGCTGAACTTCGGCACCGGTGCCGGTGGCCAAAGCCATCGGGATGAAGCCCAGGGACGCTACCAAGGCTGTCATCAGAACAGGTCGCAGACGGGTCAATGCACCTTCATCGACTGCCTGTCTGAGCGTTCGTCCCTCCTCCCTTAGCCCGCGGATGAAGGCAATCATCACCAGGCCGTTCAGTACTGCAACGCCGGACAGTGCAATGAAGCCGACACCTGCCGAGATCGACAGTGGGATGTCCCGCAGCCACAACGCCACAACACCACCGGTGAGTGCGAATGGAATACCGGTGAAGACCAGCATGCCGTCCTTCAGGTTGTTGAACATCAGGAACAACAAGGTCATGACCAGCAGCAAGGCGACTGGAACAACGATCTGCAGGCGTTTGGCAGCCGACTGCAGCTGCTCGAACTGGCCCCCCCAAGTCGTCCAGTAGCCCGCAGGGATTTGCACCTTCTTGTCCAGCGATGCGGTCGCCTCCTCAACGAAGGACCCCAGATCGCGGCCTCGAACGTTGGCGCTGACGATAACCAGACGTTTGCCGTTCTCGCGGCTGATTTGGTTCGGGCCCAGTTGCAGGTCCAGATTGGCGACCTGGGACAGCGGGATGAAGCCGATCTGATTGGCACCCTGTGCCGCATTGGCAGGTACCGGGATCAGCAAGCTGGACATACCCGCTACGTCGGTGCGAACGGTCTCTGGTAGGCGTACTACCATGTCGAACCGACGGTCGCCCTCATACAGCGTGCCGGCCTGACGGCCACCCACGGCGATAGCGATCGAGTTCTGAACATCCGCGATGTTCAGGCCGTAGCGTGCTGCTTTTTCGCGGTCAATGTTGATGGTCAGCACCGGCAGGCCGGATGTCTGCTCAACTTTCACTTCCGATGAGCCCGGGACCGCTTTGAGCGCTGCCGCGATCTTGTTGGCGGTGTTGTTGAGCACGTCCATGTCATCGCCGAAGACTTTCACAGCGACGTCACTACGCACGCCCGAAATCAGCTCGTTGAAACGCAGTTGGATTGGCTGCGACAACTCGTAGTTGCTTCCTGGAACACCCGCTGCGGCCTTCTGCACTTCAGCAATCAGCTCATCACGAGGCTTCTTCGGGTTAGGCCACTGATCCTGAGGCTTGAGCATGATGTAGGCGTCAGAGGCGTTCGGCGGCATCGGGTCAGATGCAATTTCTGCGGTACCCGAGCGTGCGAACATCCGCTCAACTTCAGGCACCTGCGCAATCACCGCTTTCTCCAGACGCTGCTGCATCTCGACAGATTGAGTGAGGCTCGTTCCAGGCACACGCATGGCCTGCATCGCAAAGTCACCCTCACTGAGGCTTGGGATGAACTCGCTACCCATACGACTTGCCAGCAAACCACTGAGCACGACCAAGGCTACTGCGGCCGAGAAAGCGATGTTCCGATGTCCCAGCACCCATTGCAGAACCGGTTCATAGCGCAGTCGAGCTGTGCGCATGACCACGCCTTCCTCTTCCTTCACCTTGCCAGTGACGAACATGGCAATAGCTGCAGGAACAAAGGTAACGGACAGGACCATTGCACCCAGCAGCGCCATCACAACGGTGAAGGCCATCGGGTGGAACATTTTGCCTTCGACGCCGGTGAGGGCGAAGATCGGCAGGTACACCACCATGATGATCAGCTGACCGAAGATCAGCGGCCGGCGAGCTTCTCGCGCCGCGGCAAAGACCTCGTGGAAGCGTTCGGTTTTGGTGAGCATGCGGCCATGCTTATGTTGCGCATGAGCCAGTCGACGGATCGCGTTTTCTACAATAACCACGGCACCGTCGACGATGATGCCGAAGTCGAGTGCCCCCAAACTCATTAAGTTGGCACTGACCTTGTTGTTGAACATGCCTGTGAAGGTGAACAGCATGGACAGCGGAATCACCATCGCGGTGATCAGAGCCGCACGGATGTTGCCGAGGAACAGGAACAGAATGGCGATAACCAGGATCGCGCCTTCCACCAGGTTCTTCTTCACCGTCGCGATGGCTTTTTCAACCAGGTTGGTACGGTCGTAAACAGTCACAGCCACCACGCCCTTTGGCAGGGTGCGGTTGATGTCCGCCAATTTGGCGGCGACAGCTTGAGATACGGTGCGGCTGTTTTCACCAATCAGCATGAACACGGTACCGAGCACGACTTCGCGGCCGTTCTCAGTAGCAGCACCTGTACGGAGCTCTTTACCGATGCTGACGTCAGCAACGCTGCTGATGCGAATCGGTGCACCATCCACACTGGTGATCACGATGTTGGCGATGTCTTCGATATTGCCTACCTGACCCGGTGCACGGATGAGCAACTGTTCACCATTACGCTCGATGTAGCCGGCACCGACGTTGGCGTTGTTACTTTCCAACGCTGCGACCAGGTCATTGAGTGTCAGCTTGTAGGTAGCCAGGCGCTTTGGATCCGGCGCAACCAGGAACTGCTTGGCATAACCGCCGATGGTATTGATCTCGGCCACACCCGGGACGTTACGCAGCTGAGGCTTGATGATCCAGTCCTGGATCACGCGCAGGTCGGTCGGGGTGTACGGCGTACCGTCCTCTTTGACCGCGCCATCTTCGGCTTCAACAGTCCACAGGAAGATCTCGCCGAGGCCGGTAGATACCGGACCCATGACGGCCTCTACACCTTCTGGCAGCTGTTCCTTCGCAACCTGCAGCCGCTCGTTGATCAACTGGCGGGCAAAGAAGATGTCAGTGCCATCCTTGAAGATCACGGTGACCTGAGACAGGCCAGAGCGAGACAGGGAACGGGTCTGCTGAAGGCCCGGGAGACCGGCCATGGCCGTTTCAACTGGAAACGTGATCCGTTGTTCGGTTTCCAAGGGCGAGTAACCAGGCGCTGCAGTGTTGATCTGCACCTGGACGTTGGTGATATCGGGTACCGCATCGATGGGCAGCTTTTGATAGCTGTAGATACCGATACCCGCCATGATCAGAACGGCGATCATTACTACGATGCGCTGCTCGATGGCGAATCTGATGATACGTTCAAACATGAGAAATCATCCTGTCAGTTCGCATCAGTGACCGTGTTCGGCAGAAGCTTTGCCGAGCTCGGACTTGAGTGTGAAGCTGCCACTGGTTGCTACCTGGGCGCCGGCTTCAATACCGTCGATGATTTCCACGTACCCATTGTCGCGGCGACCCAGTTTTACCGGGCGGGTGTCAAAGCCATCTGGGGTGCGTACGAATACCGAAGGTTTGTCTTCAACGGTCTGCACAGCGTGCTCAGGGACCGCTACGGCAACTCGATCGGTCTGGGAGGTGACCGCAATGTTTACGAACAGGCCTGGACGCCAGGCGCCGTTGGGGTTGGTCAAGGTGACGCGGACAGTAGCTGCACGGTTTTGCTCGCCCAGCAGGCTGCCGACATAACCCACCTTCCCTTCGACCTCGACGTTCATGTCAGGCGAAGAGACTTTCACTGCACGGCCAGTCGTGACCTTGCCCAGATCTGTCGGCGGAACTGCGAAGGTCGCCCAGACCTGATTCAGGTCGGAAAGGATGAAGGCGTTGGTCGCCTCGCTGACGACTTCGCCGACGGTCAGGTGTTTCTCCACTACCACGGCGTCGAAGGGAGCGCGGAGCTCGTAACGATTACCGCCAACGGAGTTAACCGAGGCACCGATTGCGCCGACCTTCTGCTTGGCGTTGGCCAAGGAGATCTCCGCTTCTTGCAGCGCTTGGCGTGCTTGGAGGTAGTCTTGCTCTGCAGAGATCTTGTCCTGCCACAGTTGCTTCTCACGTTCGAAGGTCACACGCGCCAGTTCGACGCGACGCTGTGCGGCCTGTTGTTCGCTGCGCAGGTCAGAGATCTGCTGGCTGGCGATTACCGCGAGGACTTGCCCTTTCTTGACCGTCTCGCCCAGGTTGGCCTGGACAGCCTCAACAACGCCAGGAACACGAGGAACCACGTGGGCAGTACGATCTTCGTCGAAGCGAATTTCGCCAGGGAAGCTCACGACGGTACCGAGGTCACGAGGCGCTGCAGCTTCCAGGGCAACACCAGCGGCCTTGATCTGTTCAGCGCTGAGCGTCAGCTTGCCCTCTTCTTCACCGCCCTCTTCGCTGTGGCCTTCTTCACCATGGCCCTCATCACCTTCCTCTTTGGCGGCAGATGCGGCTTTCTTTTCGTCGCCATGGCCATCGTTAGCGCCATGCTCGGCAGTACTGGCGGCCTGCTGTCCGGAACTGTTGTTCCAGGCAAGGCTGCCAAATCCGAGGGCTGCCACAGCGGCTACCGCGAGGGCGATCTTGCGTTTGTTATCCATTGCTACTCCTGCTGATCGTAGGCACCGGCTTGTTCAAGGCTGTGTGCCGAAGAAAATGTTTGGCCCGTTCAGCGAGTGCCGGCGGTTGAGCCGACTTCGCCATAAACCCTTTCCACCTGCGCACGCGCATTGGTCGCCGCTGCCAACGATTCGAGGTATTGGCCACGAGCGACGATCAAGGTGCGCTGGGCATCCAGCACTTCGATGAAACCGAATTTGCCCATCTCGAAGCCG
This sequence comes from Pseudomonas sp. YNh, assembly GCF_037993085.1. Classification (NCBI taxonomy): domain Bacteria; kingdom Pseudomonadati; phylum Pseudomonadota; class Gammaproteobacteria; order Pseudomonadales; family Pseudomonadaceae; genus Pseudomonas; species Pseudomonas sp. YNh. The sequence continues at coordinate 94,748 of NZ_JBBMRJ010000022.1, forward strand.
CGGGTTGCGGTCTCTACGGCTTGTTGGGCTGAAGGCAGAATGGTCTTGTCGTAGGACTCGACCTCCTGCATGGCGGTGGACCATTGGTTCAACGCGGTTTGGGTTTCGGTGCGCAGGCGCAGCTCAACAGCATTGCGCTGGTCCCGGGCCTGATCTGCACGACGAGAAGCGGAAAGAATGTTGCCCTGGTTACGATCGAACAGCGGCAAAGGGATAGACAGGCCCACAGTGTTGACCCGCTCGCGCACAGAGCGGTCGTACTGGCTACCTACACTGACAGTAAGGTTCGGGATACGCTGAGCTTTCTCTGAGCCGAGCGAGGCATCGCTCTTGTCTATCTGCACCACGGCCTGACGCATTTCTGCTGTTTGGTCGAGCTTAGCCAGCAGATCTTCAGTGCGAGGTGGCAAGCCCGGGGAGAGGGTTGGCGATTCGAGTCGATCAAACACGGTGACTGAGCTCCCGGTAATTTGAGCGAGCTGTTGGTAAGCGGTCGCTTTTTCCGTTTCTGCACGTCGAACTTGCAGCTGGGCTTCGGCCAGTTGCACTTGAGCGCGGGTCGCCTCCACTGGGGACGACTTACCTGCGCGAACACGGCCATCGACGATGCGAAGACCGCGCTCAGTCAGTTCGAGAGATTGCTTGGCCAGGTCGAGACCTGTCTGGGCCCGCAACGCGGCGTAAAAGGCTTGGACGACATCTGCACGCAGGCCGTTAACGCGACGGTCTAACTCAAGCTGTGCGGCGGTCTGCCCGTATGTGGCGACGTCAACACGAGCCCCCCGCTTACCGCCCAGCTCAAGGGTCTGGCTGAGAGAGACAGTCGTCTGGCTGGTGTTACGACGGGTGTCTTCCACGTCATACGAGATTGTGGGGTTGGGGATAAGCCCGGCCTGCTTGCGAGCACCATCAGCGATCCCAATTTCTTGCCTGGCCGCGGCCAGGTCTGGGTTGGCATCCATGGCCGTCGAAAGCGCCTGGGGCAAGCTGATGCTTTGGGCAAGGGCTGCAGGCGCCATCAACCCAGAGATGACTGCACAGAGTGCAGCGATCTTCCAGGGCGAGACGGGGGTCTTGGGTAAGACATTGCGGTTATACCGGGGCACTTTGATGGTCCTCGTGCACAAACTTCGATAAAGCTTGGCGAGAACGCCGAAACAGCTGCCAAGCCCCACTTGATTAGGTGATGGCACTCTAATGAGCGGTAGCTATCAGAGGGGTGGCTAGAAAATTACAATTTCGTAAGAAAGCTTTGTAATGCCCGTAAATACTGGGAAACCCAACCCGACACGATGATTTCGATACAAGCAACAGAGATGGCAAACACGCGGTGCGAAGGTGCCGAATAACAGGTAGATGACGAAATTGTAATTGTCCTATCACCCTCCCGTTATCTTCGGCCTGCAAATATGAGCTCGCGCTACGCTAGGCGCGCCGCCGGGTCAGAACAACTAACGACACCCGCGCCGGTAAACATAATAAAAACTGCCGTGAATCAAAGGAGCATCGGATGAAAATCAAAGTACCACTGTATTTGGCGGCAGTTTCTGCGCTGTCTGGAAGCTATGCTATTTCGGCACAAGCTGAAGACAAGCCAGAAGGCTTCATTGAAGGCAGCAGCCTTACAGTGTTGAACCGTAACTTCTACTTCAACCGTGATAACCGCGACAGCACCGCCCCCACTTACAACAGTGGCAAGGGCAATACGAACGGCTACTCCGAAGCCTGGGCGCACGCGATCATCAGCAAATTCAACTCCGGGTTTACCCAAGGTACCGTTGGCTTTGGCGTTGATGCCTTTGCCATGATCGGCCTCAAGCTCGACACCGGTGATGGGCGCAACGGCGGCCGTAGCTCCTTCGACGTGCTGCCCGTTGATAACAAGGGTGAAGCTCGCGACGAATACACCAAGGTCGGCGGCGCAGCCAAAGTCCGCTTGTTCGATACCATCGTGAAAGTGGGTGATGTCTTCCCATCGACCCCGGTCGTCGCATCGGGTGACTCTCGCCTGCTGCCAGAGAGTTTCCGCGGTGTGACCGTTGAGAACACCAGCATCCAGGGCCTTACCCTCCAGGGTGGTCGTCTGCATGCGATGAGCCAGCCGGTCTCAAGCAACCTGAACGACAACTTCGTGACGTTCTACGGCGGCCCGGTCAACTCGCCATGGATCGGTTACGGTGGCGGTGACTACTCGATCAACGACAACTGGACTGTGAGCGTCTACGCCAGCCAGCTGAAAGACGTCTGGAATCAGTACTACGCCGGCACAAGCGTGGTTTACCCGCTGAGCGACGATCTGGCGCTGATCGGTGGCTTCAACTACTACAAAGCCGTAGATGAAGGTAAGAAGCGCCTGGGTGAATTCGACAACAACATCTGGAGTGCCAAGGTCGGTGTGCGTTACGGTGCCCACACCCTGGCCCTGTCGCATCAGCGCAACAACGGCGACGACGATTTCGACTACCTGCGTCAGTCGGACTCGATTTTCGTCGACAACTCCATCCAGTACAGCGACTTCAACTCGCCGAAAGAGCGTTCCTGGATGCTGCGCTATGACCTGAACTTCACCAGCTACGGCATTCCAGGCCTGACGTTCATGACGCGCTACGCCAGAGGCTCGGGTGCGGATTACTCGAACGCTAACCAGTTCTACATGCGCACCGACGACAACGGCAACCCGCTCGACAATCAGAAGCGTTGGGAGCGTGACGTCGAAGTCAAATACGTTGTCCAAACCGGTCCGGCAAAAGATCTGTCCTTCCGGTTGCGCCAGGCAACCACGCGTGCCACTGCTTTCGAATCGGATCTGGATGAAACTCGTGTAATCATCGAGTACCCGCTTTCGATTCTGTAATTCGCTAACTGGGCCAGTTATCCATTGGCGGGTCCTGTTAGTAAAACGAGCATTACGCATTCACCTTGAGTGGCTTAAGTGCTCCTTTGGTAAAAGGTGGATATTTGGCGCCCATTGGGCGCCTTTTTTTTGCCTAAAATTCAAGTAGGCGTTCGATTGTACGCATCGCATGCCGGTGAAGTTCATGACTACACCAATGACCAGTCTCTTCAATGTGAGCGACCTCGCCGTCATCTGAGCGGAACGAAGCCAGCACAAAGAAGAAAATAACCCAATACTTCATAAGGTCAAATCACCTGCTGGAGAGAGGGCCCGCAACTGTCAAACCCAAACCGCGACAAGATATACCGCCAGACTATCAACTGTATTACCTAGAAATTACAAATCCGTCATTTGAGCCCCGGCACGCTCATTTTGATTTACCATCCCTTTCAATAATGCCGGCGCGCGTGCGCGGTTAATTGCTCAGTGATATCGAGACAAAATCCCATGCGAATTCTGGTAATTGAGGATGAAGTAAAAACTGCGGAGTATGTGCGTCAAGGTCTGACGGAATGTGGCTATGTCGTAGATTGCGTCCACACCGGGTCAGATGGATTATTCTTGGCTAAGCAGCACGAATATGAGCTGATTATCCTGGATATAAATCTGCCAGAGATGGACGGTTGGCAGGTCCTTGAGTTGTTGCGTCGTAAAAACTGCCCTTCCCGTATCATGATGCTGACGGCGAGAAGCCGGCTGGCGGATAAGGTCCGGGGGCTGGAGAACGGAGCAGATGACTACCTGATCAAGCCATTTGAGTTCCCTGAGCTGCTGGCCCGGGTTCGCGCCTTGATGCGCAGGTCAGATCACCCTGCATCCGTAGAGGTCATTCGCGTCGCTGACCTGGAGCTTGATCAGAGCCGGCACAGGGCATTCAGGGACGGTCAGCGCATTGACCTGACCACGAAAGAATTCGCGTTACTGCATTACCTGATGCGTAATACCGGTGTGGTGCTGAGCCGCACCCAAATTATTTCGCAGGTTTGGGATATGAATTTTGACTGCGACACAAACGTTGTAGAGGTGTCGATTCGAAGACTCAGAGCCAAGATAGATGACCCTTTCGAGACCAAACTGATACATACGCTTCGGGGCGTAGGGTATGTGCTTGAAAAACGATAGTTGCCAAGCTCTCTAGTACCGAAAATCCGCTACATGCTCCCGTCGCTTGCGAACTTGAGGTTTCTGTTTACGATCCGCGGCGCTGATTCCTCACTCAACAAATGAGGTAGGCTGTACATGAGGTATAGCATTGATTATCAGCAGGTTTCGCAAGGACAATCCGATGCCAGCATTGATGCCTGTCCAGCTGACATTGTCTTCAACAGCGACCATGGCCTAGCTCTTATCCCGTGCGTTGGCGATGTTATCAACCTCCCCTCTACGGCGGTCAAAGAAGGGGTTTGCGGCATCGTTAGATCAAGGATTTTCAATTATCTCAGAGGTCCTGAAGAGCTGTACTGTCACGTCAATATTCTCGTTGAGGAGGCGGACATCAATTTCGAAAGTCTCATCTCGGAATACATGCGCAATCAGTCACGTGCTCGCTCGCCTTCTTCATAAAGTCGAAGGCGGGCCAGTCCATTAATGGTTGTGTATGGGTGAGGGTTCAGCAGAGCGAGCGCCTACTGAGCACCAGAGATGAATAGTCACAGCCTAGTGGTTTAACGCGGTACTGCTGGTGTACGCAGGGCCGGACTCATTGTTTTTTGAATGGCGCATTGCAGCACATAGAAATATAAAACCCCGGAAGCAAATACGATTGCGGACAGATAAGCAAACTCAGAGTCTAAAACCCCGGAAACCATATACAATTTAATCGTGATAGAACCCATAATAATTCCGGTACAGTACATGACGCCTGTGAACTGATTGCCCAAAAAACTCAGTATGTCGCTGAAGGCATTGTTCGCACTCAACAGCATTGCTTTCAGTATCGTCCAGCCGAGAACTGGCAGAAAAGCCTTGATCATGAAGGCGAATAACATCGACGATGCAAACAGTTTTATCGGGGTTTCTGCCCACGGCTTGATGGTGCCGTCTACTTCAACGCCGGTATACAAGATGATATTCAGAATAATCGCCATAAGGGTGCATATGCCGAGGCGTATCATTTCCCGCTTAAGCGGGGCCATCATTATCACTGCGTGAATCTTGTTTCCAAAGTATCGTTTTAGTCCTTGGATCGACATTTTTCTTCCTATGCTCTCGGGTATGACGCTGTTGTAGCGTTGTATGACGGTCATGCTTTTACCCGAAGAGAGGTGACGCTTCAACGGTCCTGAATTGCGCAGGGGATCTCATGTCCTTCCCCTGGCTGGGTAGCTTGCTGAGAAATTCTCATCTACCTGCGTGGCAACGATGCGGCCACCCCGCCGCCGTCAGAGCTCTGGAGGACTGGCTGCTGTCAGCAACTCATCGAGTGACGGAACCTTAGCGTTTGCACTGAGGACGAGTGTTCTGGATCGGAGTATGGATACATCAAAGAAAGATTCGCACTCGACTCTTCCGTTTACTTCTCTCTGAATCGCCCCTGGTTTCGTAGACACCTCCAAGCCTCATAATGAGGCCCAAATAGGAGGTGCC